>CAYJGS010000065.1:0-11638 GCA_964369505.1 uncultured Desulfovibrionaceae bacterium
AAGCCCTGTGCACTATCCCTTATGGAGAAATCCGTACTTATAAAGATATTGCCCTTGCTGTTGGCAATGGCAAAGCTAGCCGTGCCGTAGGGCTTGCCAACAATAAAAACCCCATTACGGTTATTGTGCCTTGTCATAGAGTTATAGGAAGTTCTGGAAAATTGGTAGGTTATGCAGGTGGCCTTGAAATGAAGCAATTTCTACTTGATATGGAGCATAAAAATAAATGAGCAAATATATTGTGCTGTTTGAGGTCATACCCTCGCAAGAAGGTAAGGCTAAATATTTGGAACTTGCCGCCATGTTGAAACCCATGCTCGAAGGTTTTGAAGGGTTTGTGAGCATGGAACGATTCCAAAGTTTGCATGACGAAAACAAGGTACTCTCCATGAATGTATGGGAGAGCGAAGAAGCCATGAGCCGCTGGCGCAATACGGTAGAACACAGAATGAGCCAACTGCAAGGCAATACAAAGCTTTTTGAAAGTTACAAAATTACCGTTGTGTCGGTTGTTCGGGAATACACCCATAAAGAGAGGGCAAATGCGTTTGCATAAAAACTATAGAAAATACCATGATTCATGTGCCCAAAAGGAAAAGGATTTTATATAAAATTTTCACGGCTTAAGCCTCACATTTTATTGCATCCGTGTGGCTACAAATGTCAAGTGTAAAGTTTTAAGGCTTGACATGTCACTATAAAATAGTACCATGTTGACATGAACAACAAGCACCGTAAAGCTTTATCTGCAATTTTCGCTGACCCTGTTAATGCTTCTTTGGCTTGGGCTGATATTGAAGCCTTATTTCGAGCTTGTGGGGCTGAAATCTCAGAAGGACGAGGGTCACGTGTTCGAGTTAAGCTTAATGGAGTGCTGGCAACCTTTCATCGCCCACATCCAAAGCCTATAACAGATAAAGGCGCGGTGAAATCTGTTAGAGCATTTCTTGTTAATGCAGGAGTAAAACCATGAGTATGTTAAATTATAAAGGCTATCACGGACATTTTGAATATGATGGTGAAGCCGATATTTTTCATGGGCAAGTGTTGCACCTTCGAGATATTATTACCTTTCAAGGTCGTTCCATTGATGAACTCAAAACGGCCTTGGCTGACTCTGTAGATGATTATCTTGAATTTTGCGCAGAAGAAGGTAAATCACCAGAAAAACCATACTCAGGCCGTTTTAATGTACGCATAGAACCTAGTTTGCACCAAAATATTGCTTTAGAAGCGGCAAAGCATGGCGTAAGCCTTAATCATTGGGTGGCAAAGACTTTACAACAAGCTATTGATGGGCATGTGTAGGGGCTGTCTCTAAATAAAACGCCTTACCCAAATAAAAATGCCTTGCCCTTGTGCCCAAAAGAAAAAGGGTTTACGATGTTTTCGTAAACCCTTGATTTATATGGTGCGCCCGAAAGGAATCGAACCTTTGGCCTACAGCTTAGGAGGCTGTCGCTCTATCCAACTGAGCTACGAGCGCGGTGTGTCATGCAGCATGTTCATAAAGAAATATGCTTTATTGTGCAAGGTTTTTGTTAAAAGTCTTCATCGAGTAATTGTTTAAGAGTGTCTGCATCCATGGGTTGCAAGCGCATGCGCTCGATGTGTTCAAGGGTTTTTTGGTAAATAATATTATCATTAATATGTTGTGCGGTGAGTATGTGTTGTTCTGCTTCGTCGTAGCGGCGCATATCCATAAGCACTCTTGCGGTATTAAAGCGAATATGGTCATCATTGGGGGCAAGGGTGATGCTACGATTGCAAAAGGCTAGAGCTTCTTCTAAAAGCTCATTTTTGCGCATATCAACGCCAAATTCCATAAACATATGCTTGTGTTCGGCAGTGATGCCTTCTTCCACTTCCATAAGGGTGTGGATAGCTTGCAGGGCAGATTCTTTACCGCCGGTGCGGCGAAGTTTTACCAAGGCTTTGCGGAAATGCTCGCGCAAGGTGTCTTCCACTTGATCTCCCTTGGGCATTTCTTTTACCTTTTCGGTGGTGTCTAGTTTTTTGCTTCCGGGTTTGTTTTTTATATCGGGTTCATGCGTGAAGAGGCTGTGGAAGTTTCGGCCGTCTATGGTTTTACGTATATCTATGGGGTTAAATTGTTTATCAAGTTTTTGAACGCTATAAGAAGTGCCTCTTTTCCATACATAAAAATACGTTCTTGTTCTTTGAATAATGCGTGAATAAACGCCGACAAATTCCATTTCCATAAGTAAACCTCTTGTGAGCATGTGCTGTTAAGTTTTTAGCAAACTGTAAGAGCAACGTGCAGCGTAATGTGTTCCAGCTAGATAAAAATTTTTCTGCATAAGGTCAAGTGGGCATTTTGATACTTATTTTTTAGATTTTCTGTTGACGTGTTTTGAATTTTAAAATACACTTTTCCAAACAAGTCTTGTCTCTGCTTGCCAATGTGTTTTCTTTGTTTTTATCTTTATTTTTAGAAAATTGCACTAACCCGTTATTTGGGAGTTGTTATGAAAGGTTTACCCGAAAAAACAACGATGTTACTTTCCGTAAGACGAGGTGTGCTGTGCGTATGTGTCTTTGTATTTAGCATAATTTTTGTTCTGTTTTTTTTTCTTCTTCCTCTAACTACTTATGCAGCTGAGCAGGATCAAGCACAGAATTTGGCTCAAAATCAAGCAACTGGTGAACTAAAAGTAACTTACTTTCCAGTGCAGCAACATCTAGGTAGCATAGATAATGCAGGTTTATATGTGCGTGCGCTTTTTAAAATCCTTACTAAATACATAAGTAATGAAATTTCCTTTATTCCCCTTAAGAGTGGAACAAATGTGCTCTTGGATGCTCTCAATAAGGGGGAGGCCAATGTGGGAGCTTTTTTTGTTAAGACTCCAGAAAGAATGCTTAGCTTGAAATATTCAAAAAATCCTATAGCTACTGCAAATATATTAATTGTTACAGACCCAGATAAGGGCGTTAGCTTTAATGACCGTAAGGCCTTAAATGGTAAGAGTATTGCTATTCATTCTCGTAATTCAATTGGTAGGAGTAGGCTTGATGAATACCTTATAGCTAAGAATATTAGCATGCAATACAAAATCTATAAAGACCCTGTGGAATATGCTAATAGTGATGCTAATTTTCATTTAAGTAGTTCTTATTACTTTGTGGGTAATAAGGACATTGTCGCTCGCATTGGTACACAAGGCTTATATTTTGTGGCATTGCACAAAAATTCTGCAATATTGCATAAGTTAGACTATGCCCTAGAGCAAGCCAAAAAGCTAGATGCTAAGGCCTTGCGTGAATTGGAGCAAAAATATCTTGAGAAAAGCTCTGAAAGCTTAAATCTCTCTGCTGCGGAAAAGTATTTATTAAATACTCGCAAGCCTTATCAAATCGGTTATTCGGGTGTGTTATACCCTGTACAATATACCAGCGATAGCGGCAAGCCTAGGGGCATTGCCATAGGCGTGCATAGGCTTTTTACACAAATGCACCCCTCAAAGGATGGCTTAGTCCCCTATGTGCCAAATACTGGTGCTGATATAACAAAATTTGACATAATTTTTTCTATTATTGGGGATCATGAAGCTAAGAAAAAGCATTTTGTAGAGTCAAAACCATATCTGGTTACGCCAATGTTTGTTTTTGAACCTATAGAGTTAGATACGGTAAAAAAGCCCATACTAGGCATGCTTGACTATTCCGTCCTTGACCATAGCGCAGTGCAAGAAGAATTTCCCCATTGGCAGTTAAAAACATATAATACTTTTTTGGAAATGTTTAATGATTATGACGACGGAAAAATACAATATATGCTTGTTTCCGAACCAGGAGCGGAGTATGCATTTTCGGAACTTGGAGTTAAGGAAAATAAGCTTAGTGTAACGGATATTTTTCTTCCGCTAAAGTTTTATGTTGCTAAAAAACATGTCCCCGCAGCCCTCAATATCTTGAATGCCTTTATTGATGCCCTTAGCAATGAAGATGTGAGTGCAGTCTTGTTGGATGTTGAAAACACTGCAAGAGCTCCAGCAACCCCCTTGGAGTTTTTGGAAAAATATAAAGTTGTCATTGCAAGCGTTACTATATTACTTATTGCTTTATTGCTATTGGCACATTTTACTAGATTGTACTTAGTTAAGCGCAAATTACACAAGCTTAGTTTGGTGGATAAACTAACAGGTCTTGGCACCAAAGAAAAAACATTTGCCACCATGGAGCATATTTTGCCCACTGTATTCCCAGGTGAATATATGCTGATAAGTATGGACGTTGATAGATTTCATTTGTTAAATCAAGTGTATGGTAAGGAAAAAGCAGATAAAGTCCTCTGTCTTTTTGCAAACTGTATTACAGATCAATTTGGTAAGGGGCATAAGGCAGAATCCATTTGCAGGCTTAGGGATGATGTTTTTGTAGTATTTTCTAAAATTATACCTGAGGTAGAGAACTGTATTAAATCTGGAAAGGCCGCGGAGCTTGAGCTTGATATTAAAAATGTCTTACATACTAGCTATAATATTAGTTTGTCCTTTGGGGTATATGTTATTGATGATGTGACCTTACCTGTTGAAACTATGCTAGATTGTGCCAATGTGGCCAGACGTATGGGAAAAAAAGAACATGGAATTTCAATACACTATTTTAATGAGAAAATTCAAAAGACCATTGAAAATCAGAAAGAAATTATTTATAAAATGGAACAAGGCGTTGAAAACAAAGAGTTTATTCTCAATTTTCAGCCTAAGGTCTGTTTAAAAACCGATAAAATTTGCGGGGCAGAAGTGCTTGTGCGTTGGTACCTTCCAGATGGCTCTGTTATTTACCCCGATAGTTTTATTCCCATATTCGAGGCTAATGCTTTTATCTCTCGTCTTGACCTGTATGTATTTGAAAAGACTTGTGAATTTATAAATGCGCATAGAAGTGAATTATCCCTTCCTCCCTTGGCTGTGAATCTTTCTGGCATTAGCGTTATGCACCCTGAAACACGGGTACAAATGCAAGATATAATGAGTCTTTATAACATAAAACCTAGCGAAATTGAAATTGAAATAACAGAAAGTGCTATGGTAAACGAAGCAGATGATTTTACAGATAATATTCAAGAATTATGCAATGCAGGTCTGAAGTTATCCATAGATGATTTTGGTACGGGGGTTTCTTCACTTTATAGGCTAAGCACCCTTTGTGTAGATGCCGTCAAGCTTGATAAGGCTTTTCTCGATGCCAAATTTACCACTAAAAAGGGTGTTTTTCTTGTGGCTAGTATTATTTCCATGCTACGCCGCCTTGGTATGCAAGTAATTGCAGAAGGTGTGGAAACAGAAACCCATATAAAAATTCTTAAAAAATTACACTGTGATGTAGTGCAAGGGTATTATTACTTTAAACCCTTGAGTGAAAAAAATTTTATTAAGGTATTAACTAGCAGAGACTTCAGTCCATAATTCGCTCTATGGCGTGTTATTGCACATAATTGCCGTTGGCTATAGAGAATCCCTTTTTTGCAAGTTGGGTTTTCAAAGGAGATGCTATGAAAAGAAAGTCCATTTTTACAAGTTGTTGTCTAACCTTATTTGTTTTTGGTGTCTCCATACCCTCTATGGCAGCGGAGCCATGCCCCAATGCTCCCATCAATCTTAGATTGGAAAGTCCAAGCCCCCATGGAAGCAATATGGTGAGGGGTTATGAAAAGTTTGCCGAATTAGTTAGTGCAAAATCCAACTGTAAAATTAATATCTTAGTTTCTGCCGACGCGAAGTTTGGTGGTGATAAAGTAATAATGGAAGCTGTGCAATTGGGAGCCATTGATATGGGGTCTTGTTCAACACCTAATATGGCAACCTTTTCAAGCGAATATATGGTCTTTGATTTGCCATATGTGACTTCGCCTAAATATCAAAGGCAACTTTATGCTGCTCTTGATACTGGCGAGCTTGGCAAATATTTTGAAGAAATTGCCAATAAAAATGACATGACCATTATTATGTGGAGTGAGTATGGCTATCGTAATTTTGTATCTACAAGCAAACCATTGATTAATATTGCAAATTTAGTAGGCCTTAAAGTTCGTACAACAGATTCACCAGTGGAAGTGGCTGTAGCGGTAGCTCTTGGCATGGAGCCTGCCCCCTTAGCATGGCCAAAGGTCTATCCTGCCCTGAAGCAAGGTATAATTGATGCTGAAGGTAATAATTGGGAACATTTAGTTAATGCTAGACATATTGAAGCCTTGAAGTATGCCATGGACTCTCAGCATAATTATAGTATGCATATTCTTTTTATGAATAAAGATGTTTATGATAAATTACCAGCTAATGCTAAAAGGATTATTCGTGAAGCAGCAGCAGAGGCTCTCACTTGGCAGCGTTTGATTTCGCGTGATATTGATGAAGTATCTAAGGAAAAAATGCTTGCAGCTGGCATCACGTTTCATGATCTTACCCCCTCACAACGTGAGGAGTTAAAGGTTAAAACTAGAGTAGTGTGGGAAGAATTTAAGGAACAACTCAACCCAAAAGCATTACAGCTTTTGTTAGATACGCAAAAGTAATGTACAGGATTTAATGGTTCTCCACTGCGGAGGGTTTATGAATAAATTTGCTAGAAGATATTTGCTGCTCATAATAGTCTTTGCAGTAATTTGGATGGCTATTTTGGGAATTGCCTACAAGCAAGTCACGCAACACGATGATTTTTTGACTGAAGAAATGCATACCCATGCCAAGCACACAGTCATGCAAGTGCAAGAACTGTTTAAATGGTTTGATGATAAACAAGAGGTTTTTGTTCCTGCGGCCTTAAACGATATTGCAACACTAGCTCCAAACTCCAGTATTACTACTAACGATGGGCGAGTTTTCACCATGCCCTTACCCATAAATCTTGTAAAACGCATTAAAAATCAAATCCAAGACGGTGTAAGGCTTCGCTTTGTAAGTAACAATCCTATAAATCCTCAAAATAAAATTAATAACGCAGCCAATATTGCACTTATAACTGCCTTGGAATCAAGCAATCTCGTTTTTTTTGAATTTAATGAAGATAAAAATGAATTTCGATACGTAAAACCGCTGATTGCTACAAAATCATGCCTTACTTGTCACGTGGATGTGAATGAACATGGACTCATCGGAGCTGTGATTGTAGATATTGACCCTGCTGAGTTTATACATGATGCTAAGCGAGGGGTTAATGTTACTATTTTAATGACGATTACGGCAAGTTTTGTTGTCCTGCTTGCATTTTGTGCGCTGTCAATTTATATATTGCGTAGATATAAGCATCAATTTGAAAATATAGAAAATTCACAGCAAATGGCCACCAATATGAGTCAAGAAATTGAGCTTGTTCTTAGCAATGTTGGGCATATCTTAACTGAGCTTAAGCAAGGCGATTTAGATGATTCCAGAAGAGATAGTTTGATAAAATCCCTACAAACTATCAATAAAGACTTGCTTAATACTTCATTTAAAATTCAAGCTGGTGGGGCAGACTTGCACCAGCAAGAAGAAGTTTTTCATGTGGAAGATTTATTCAATAATTGTATGCAAATTTTCTATACGCAATGTGCCCAAAAAAATCTTAAATTTACATTGCATATCGATAGGTCTGTACCTACATATTTGTTGGGAAATGCTTACCATTTACGCCAAATTTTGGTAAGACTGTTGAAATTTTCAATTTCTTATACACATAAGGGTAGTGTGGACATACGAGTTAACGCCGTTACAAATATCTCCTCAAGATTTCACATTGCAGACTTAAACCATCTACCCATACACCTTATTGTAGAAGTAGAAGATACAGGCATAGGCTATGTGGTGACAGATAAGCAGCACCTCTTGCAAAGATTTGCTAAAATAGACCATAGCGGCAGACAACTTAACACCCGCCCCGTTATTAGCTTAGCACCAGTTAATGAAATTGCCATGCTGTTGGATGGAAATGTAAGCATATCTAACAATAGCAAAAAAGGTTCTTGCTTTAAGCTAGTTGCTCAAATGAAACTTATAGAAGAAGGCATTACCCCACGTTCACAAGGTAAATTAGAGTCAGCACGAGATGTTTTGGCTTTGGATAAGACACTGCAAGAAATACAAAAATCACAAAAACAAGCTACCACATCTGTTGTGACCCCTTTCAAAAAGGGAACATCAATTGTTATTGCTAATTCGGAGATTGAAACTTTAGACCCAGAGATTGACGCCATTTGGAAAAAAGAAAATCTGCATGTGCAGATTATTCGTAACGCTACCAATGGCTTTGCTTTTTTTGATAAACCCAATCATGGATTTTCTGTTGTTTTTTTGCGTAAACTTGCAGATATGGACATTGTCTATGCAGCTACTAGAATTCGTTACATAGAGAAATCGCATCCAGAGAATCCACCCTTGGCTATAGTGCTCATTGCTGATGAAGTATTAAAGACTGATATGGAAGCCTTGCGCTTTTTTAATATTTCAAGTGTTGACCATGTTCCCCGTGATCCATATGCAATTATTAAACTTACCAGTCTTGTATTGTCTACGCATAAAAACAAAATAGTGCAAGGTGATATGGTGTTTGATGAAACATCTATTGAAGAAAGCAAGGAAAAATATTTTGATATAAATAAAGCTATAAAAAACACTAAAAATGACAAACAATTACTAACATCCATATGCTCTATGTGGATTCGCTTCTATCCTGCACAAATAGAAAGGCTTGAAACTATTGGTAAAGAAGATGATCGAGAAATCCATCTGCGCTTAGTTCGCTCCATAAAAAATTCTGCTGGTACTGTATCTCTTCCTATGCTTTGGGCAGAGGCAAATCGCCTTGAAAAGCGTTTGCTGGAGAATAAAGAAATACGTTACGAAAAGCTTTTATCCATTTATGAGCAAACTTTTGAATATATGAAAGAACACTTTGGGTAGAGAAATATTTTTTTGTATTTTGTACTGGCGCCGCCACTATCTGTATGGACACTATCTAGACGGCACGTAACTTTTGGGTTATACCGCTCTTATGCATGAAATGTCGATAGCAGAAAGTATTTTAGGTATTGTGAACGAAGAAATCACAAAACATGGTTGCACAAAGTTAAGCCTTGTGCGTGTTCGTTATGGTGCATTATCTCAAGTGGTGCCGGATTCATTGCGTTTTTGCTTTGAGGCTATTGTTAAAGGAGGGCCTCACGAAGGTGCCGTGCTTGAGCTTGAAGAAGTGCCATTATTATTGCGTTGTGGCGGTTGCGCTGCCACATTCAACCCTCCGGACGATAATATATTTGCCCCTTGCCCTACGTGTGCTATGCATGTGGGGCATGAAGTTGTGGAAGGGCGAGAGCTTAATATTCAACATTTAGAAGCAGAGTAAGAGAAAAATATGGAAATTCCAGTGGTACGAAATGTTCTTGAAGCCAATGACAAAGTGGCTGCCCAATTGCGCGAGCTTTTTATAAAGCATAATATTCTTGTGCTCAATCTCATAAGTTCTCCCGGCGCCGGCAAAACTTCTTTGCTCGAGCGCACCCTTACAGATTTGCGCAATGAATTTAACATGGCTGTCATTGAGGGGGATTTGCAAACAGATAACGACGCACGCCGGGTGGCCGCCACCGGTGCTAAAGCTGTGCAAATCAATACTGACGGTGGTTGCCATTTAGACAGCAAGATGGTTATGGATGTTTTAACATCCTTTAATCTTGATGAAATTGACATATTGTTCATTGAAAATGTGGGTAATTTGGTATGCCCTGTGGAATTTGATTGCGGCGAAGATGCCAAAGTGGCTCTTTTAAGCGTCACCGAAGGCGATGATAAGCCGGAAAAATACCCCCTCCTTTTCAACTTGGCTCAGGCCATGGTATTAAACAAGGTGGACTTATTGCCCTATGTGGATTTTGACGTGGCCAGAGCGCGTGAATTTTCCACTAAATTGAATAAGGATTTACCAATTTTTGAAGTGTCGTGCCGCAGCGAAGAAGGCTTGCAAGCTTGGTATGATTGGTTGCGAACGGCACATAAGGCTAAGAAGAAAACTGCCTAGTATAGTGTTGTCAAATGTTTTAGAAGATGCAGAGCTTGCGTTTCGTATAGAGGGGCAATCCATGCCTTTCAAAAACTGTATAAAGAAACCACCTCTTTACCTGAATTTAAAAGGCATGGATAACCATCCCACGTCGCTGCATGCAGCTCCTCTGGACAGGCTCCAAAGCGCTAAAAAAATGTATCGTTGAACATAAGCCTTGCAGCGTTTTTTCTCGTGATGACGATGGTGGGCCAACGCTTCGCACGTAAGTTTGTGGTAACGCTCTTTGTCTTTGGTGATTAAGGGGTGTGCTTCGCGTAAGGTGGCAAGATCAGCAGATGATACTTTTTTAAACAATTACTGCAAAAAATGTATCTACAGCCCGCTCAAAAGGGGTGAAATACAAGGAAAAATAAAAAAGCAGGACACGCTGTGTATACAGACATATATAAGTGGTCTGCTTTTTTGTTTTGACGCCGTACCTACCCAAAGGGCGGCGAAGCCGTTTGCGTTTGCGAGGAACGAGCAATTACACAAATAGAGAGCAAAGCGGTTGCCCTTTTTCAGTGGGCTGCTAGTAAAGGTCTGGGTCTGCCGGCACTCTATCCCAGGCAATTTTCCCTTTTTTCTTACTATACTTACGCAAAAGCACATATACACTTCCAGGCCCCCCATCCACGGGGCGAGCCGTGCAAAAAGCCAAGACCACGCGCTTAAATGGCTCTTGCGTAAGCCAATATTGCAATCTATCGCGCAAAACCCCAAAGCCGTTTTGCGAATTTTTTCCACGCCCCGGCACCACAAGCACCGTGCGTAAACCCTTATACCAAGCAGAGCGAAAAAATCCCACCAAGGCTTGATAGGCTTGTTGCGCATTAAGACCGTGCAAATCCATGTGCGCTTCTGGACTGTATAAGCCGCTACGCAAGGCTTGCATAATTTCTTCGCTCAGTCCTGCCACATGGCCTTCTAGATATTCGCCTTTTAACGCGAGCGAAAATTCTAAATTACCCTCAAGGGCATTGAAAAAATGGTTTTCTGTGACAATAGTCTGCGTTTCCGGTTCGGTGCTTGGAATGATATCGCGCCCTTTGCCGACCAAGGGGGTAACACCCTTCATGGTGTGCATGGCCTGCATAAAGTCATCGTCTTCCGGTGCTTTTTCACATGGGACGTGGCTTAATGCTTCGGGTTCGTTTGCGGGGGGCGTTATGAAGGTTTTTTTTCTACTTTTCCGTTTTTTTTGCGTGGTCAACGCACGTAAGGAATCTTCAAAGGCCGCGTGCTCGGCAAGTAAAAAAGCGTCTTGCCGTGTTTGCTCTTGCTTTTTTAGGCTTTGCACGTTTTGCAAAAAAAGCTCGCCATCTTCTGTTTCTTGATTTTGTGACTTTTTTTTAGAGAGAGTAGGGGGTTTGGCTTTTGATTTTATGCGTGTTTGCACTTGGCCTTGTTCAGGCATTTCTTGTTTAAGGTTTGCCAATTGGGCAAAGGGTTTATGGGTAAAATTATTGCTCATAGCTTTCTCGAAAAAAATGGCGTTATAAAATATTTATAACGCCATCAGAGTATTGACAAAGTTTTCTGAGGGAACCTTTTTTGTGAACAAAAAAGTGTTCCCCCAGACCCCCTCCAAAAA
>CAYJGS010000066.1:0-11516 GCA_964369505.1 uncultured Desulfovibrionaceae bacterium
TTGTGCCACCTGTGGTCAACAAAAACTTTTGTGAGGCACTGCCAAAACCAGAAAGTTGTATCAGTGTTAATGGCATAAGCCATTATGGCAATTGGGAAAAACTGTGGGGCTATGATTACTAGGTAGAGTAATACACGAAAATCAATCATTTAACGGTGAAACAAAGCTCCACCTATTATTGATTTTCGGTCGCATTGACTCTCGTCAACGCTCCAAAAAACTCCGCACAATGAGTTGTGCAGGAGTCTTTATTCATGTTACCGCTCACAGTCACCTTAAAAAAACCTTGCCCTTTGCCTAAAAAAACTTTATGCGAGAGTAACAAAACAACTATTTTCCTTAGGAGGCCAAAGCCACATGGGCATGGTAAACACGCTTGTCATTACCGGATACGGTACCAATTCACATATGGAAACAGCGCATACTGCGCGCCTAGCCGGAACAGACAGGGCTGACATTGTGCATTTTTCGGATATAGTTACCGGAAAGGTACGCTTGCATTCTTATCATTTCCTTATTTTCCCCGGTGGATTTTTGGATGGAGACGACCTTGGCGCAGCCCACGCTGCCAGCATGCGCTGGCGACACCTTGAAGATGCCGAAGGAACTCCCCTGCTTGCGCAACTTAAAGACTTTTTAGACGCGGGAAAACTCATACTTGGCATATGCAATGGTTTTCAACTTCTTGTAAAACTAGGGCTTTTACCAAGCTTTGACGGGCAACGCTTTGCACGCAAAGTCACACTTTCTTATAATGACTCTGCCCGCTACGAAGACCGCTGGGTGCACATGCGCGCCAATACAAAAAGCCCCTGCGTTTTCACCAAAGGCATTGAATATATCAGCTCGCCCGTGCGCCATGGCGAAGGAAAAATTATCCCTTGCGACCAAGATTGCCTGCACCGCCTTGAAAAAGAAAACCTTATTGCCCTGCAATATGTTGATAAAGAAAGCCTTGAAGTTACAGAAGCATATCCTGCAAATCCCAACGGTTCCCCCCTTGGTATAGCAGGCTTAACCGACCCCACAGGGCGCGTGCTCGGCCTTATGCCGCACCCCGAAGCTTTTCACCATGTAACAAATCACCCAGGCTGGACACGCGGCGAAATTGCCACACCGGGAACTTTGCTTTTTGTTAATGCCGTACAATATTTACGCGAATTATAAAAAGTGAAGCCCCATATATACGCATAAAAAGCTTGACAAAACACAAAAAAACGTCCATGCATGCGTATGCATTTATATACCCCACTCTTTAATTTTTGGTGCTTTAACTGATTTATTGGCTAAAGCACCTTATTATTTGAGAAAAGAATGAAAACTACTGAAATCATAGAAATTATAGAAAGCATAGCCCCACCGCATTTAGCGGCACCGTGGGACAATTGCGGCATACAAGTGGCTTCACAAAATACCGAAGTGGCACATATGGCGCTTTGCCTTGACCCAACGCCACAGTCCATACAAGAAGCCTTAGAAAAGGGAGCCACTTTTATACTTTCGCATCATCCCTTGCTCATACAAGGGCGCTTGCCCCATAAACTTGATGCGTACCACGAAGTTTTACGCCTGCTCTTTACACATAATGCTTTACTTTATGCAGCACATACTTCACTAGATATTAACATACAAGGCCCTGCCGGATGGCTTGCTCAAGTTCTTCATTTAAAAAACATAAAACCCCTTGAACAAGTGGACAATATGCCAAATGGAAATGTGGCCGGTTTTGGCATTGTGGGCGACCTTGAAAAGCCCATGGAACATGACGATTTAATAGAAAAGCTCAAGCAACACTTAAACCTAAACACAGCCACATTTTGCGGCGCATGCACCAAAAAAGCATATAGCAAAATAGCCTATTGCCCGGGTTCCGGCGCATCCTTTATGCACAAAGCAAAGGCTCTCGCAGCAGATATATTTATTACAGGTGATGTAAAGTACCACAGCGCCCTTGAAAGCCCTTTGTGTATGCTTGATGTGGGACATCACAGCCTAGAAGAAGAAATGATGCGCCAATTGGCTAAGCAATTAAACTCACAGCTTTCTGGTGTGCGTATAGAATTTATAGCCTCAACATCGCCATTTTACCCTGTTTTATAGTGCTTGCGCTTCAAGCAAATTATTAAGCAGTCATACAATTTAAGGAGAATATATGAACTTATATCTTAAGCAAATCGAACAACTTGTTGAAGTGCAAAAAGTAGATGATGCTATCCATGCCGTAAAGCAAGATCTTATCCTTGCACCGCAAGAATTAGAATCACTTGAGCAACGCTTTCAAGTTTCCACAGGGCAACGCGAACGCGTTATGGAAAAAATCAGCCACATCCAAGAACAACAAAAACGTATTTCTCTTGAAATTGATGACGATTCTGTGCGCATTAAAAAAAGCAAAAACAAACTTATGCAAGTGGCCAATCAACGCGAATACCATGCCATGATGCGCGAAATGGACAGCATGGAAAAACAAAATCGCTCGCGTGAAGAAGAAAAAATGATTTTGGCCGAAGAATTACGCTTGCAAGAAGAAGCATTGGCAGAAATTGATATAACATACCTTGCTTTAAAGGCAGAACTTGAAGTAAAACATGAAGGTTTGCAAGAGCGCATCCATAAAGCCGAAGAAAAATTAACCCAATTGCAAAAAGAACGCGCTTCCACAGGTTCTGAAGTGCCACAACCTGTATTCCAGCGCTATGAATTTATTCGCCGCCGCCTTGAACATCCTGTTATTGTGGGTGTAAAAGAAGGCATTTGCAATGGTTGCCACATTTCCATTCCGCCGCAATCCTTTATTGAATTACAACGCGGGCAACAAATTTTAAGCTGCCCCAATTGCCAACGCCTCATTTATTGGTGCGAACACTTTACAAATCCTGACGATGTAATAGCAAGCGCAGAAGCTCCAAAAGCTCCTGTGGAGCATACTTTCTTCGTCCAAGACTAGTTTTTACAAGAGTAAGACGGATCATCGCTGCGTAGTATTACTACGGGGAGGAAAGTCCGGGCTCCGCAGGGCACAGTGCTGGGTAATTCCCAGAAGGGGTAACCCTTGGAAAGCGCAACAGAAAGCAAACCGCCATGTATACATGGTAAGGGTGAAACGGTGGGGTAAGAGCCCACCAGGTATTGTGGTGACACAGTACGCTAGGTAAGCCCCACTTGGAGCAAGGCCAAATAGGAAAGATGACTGGCCCGGTCATGTCTTTCGGGTAGGCTGCTTGAAAATACAAGTAATTGTATTTCTAGAGGAATGGTGATCTCATGCATATTTTTATGCACAGACAGAACCCGGCTTATAGTCTTACTCTTGTAAATAAAACTGCCCCTCAATGTTTTTTACCCCCTTTGGCTTTTTGAAGTTGTAACCGAGGCTATGATATATCATGAGCAAAAATTTTATCCCTTGGGCTATCATACTTGCTGCCGGCTCCGGTTCTCGCCTTGCAAAAAGCACCCATGGCCAGCCAAAGCAATTTCTTCTCCATAATGGCAAACCATTATATGAACACTGCGCAAGAGTTTTTGCGCGCAGTGCTGCCCTGCAAGGCTTAGTATTTGTTTTTCCCACAGAACATGTGCAAGCACAATACGCTTATTTGCAATCATTACAAACAACTGAAAATCTGGGTCTGCAATGGCTTTGCGTTGCCGGCGGAAAACGCCGCCAAGATTCTGTGGCGCTTGGCTTAAAAGCGCTTCCCCCCCATTGCACACATGTGCTCATACACGATGCGGCAAGACCCTTTCTTTCTGCAAAGCTTATTTCTGACCTCTTACAAAGCCTTCAAGCAGGCCATACAGGCGTTATTCCGGCCATAGCTGTGGTTGACACCATAAAAAAAGTACAACAAGCCACAGTGGTGCACACGCTCAAAAGAGAGGAACTTATGGCTGTGCAAACGCCACAAGGTTTTGCAAAGCACACACTTGAAAAAGCCCACCACCTAGCTCTTACAAAGCATTGGGATGTGACTGACGATGCCAGCTTGTTGGAACATATGGGAGAAAATGTGCACGTTATACCTGGCGAAAGCGGTAATATCAAAATTACGTATGAGGAAGATTTATCCATGCTACACAGTGCCAAGCCTTTGCGCCCTTGTACCGGTTTTGGTTATGATGTTCACCGTTTTGCACAAAATAATCAGCTTGATGACCCAAAAGCTCGCCCTGTAAAGCTTGGGGGCGTGCTCATGGATGGCCCCCTAAAAGTGCTTGCCCATTCCGACGGCGATGTGCTCTTGCACGCTCTTATGGACGCCCTGCTCGGCGCTGCTGCCGCAGGCGACATTGGCTTGCACTTTCCCGATAATGATGCCAAATTTGACAATGCCGATTCGGCTGTTTTATTGCACGAAGTTTTGCGTATAGTGCGTCAAAAAGGCTTAGAAGTGCAGCATGTAGACATGACTATTATTACCCAAAAGCCTAAAATTGCTCCCAAGCGGCAGGCTATTCAAAAAAACATTGCCCACTTGCTTGGCTTGCCATTAGCGTGTATAAATGTGAAGGCAACAACAGAAGAAGGGCTTGGCTTTACAGGCAAAGAACAAGGCATTAAGGCACAGGCCATAGTTACAGCAACACTACCTTAAATATGAAATTTATTAATAGGCTGTTAACTTTTTTATAGAAATTGAGAGTCATATGGTAAAAGAACATCCTGCACACACAGAACATGCAATATCTGACCAAGAAACTTTACCTGAAAGCGTAGCCCATAAGCCCATACATACGCCCAGCCAACCTGATGCGCCTTGGCTTGATAATTATGATGCAGGCGTACCGCACACAGTAGAAAATTTTAATGCTCCTTTGTATGCTTTTTTGGACGAAGCAGCGCAAAAACATCCTTTGCGCAAAGCCATTATTTTCCAAAATACCACTCTGCGCTATCACGAACTCAAATCCAAAGCCGAAACCTTTGCGGCCAGTTTGCGTCTTATGGGCGTTAATCACGGAGATAGAGTTGCCATAATGCTCCCCAATATTCCCCAAGCAGTAATAGCTTTTTGGGGAATTTTAAAGGCCGGCGCTGTGGCTGTTATGATAAACCCCTTATATATGGAAAAAGAAATCTTACACCATATACATGATTCCGGCGCCCGACATCTTGTTTTGTTAGATTTACTTTGGCCAAAAATCAACAGCTTGCGCGCAAAACTTCCCATACAAAACTACATCATAACAGGCATTGCCGAATCCCTCGCTTTTCCTCTCAACTGGCTGTATACATTTAAAGAAAGAAAAAACCTTACGCAATTATCCATACCCTATACCGAAAATGCCATAGTTCCGTGGAAACGAATGTTTGCCACCTCACAAAAATATTGTGCCGGTAATTATATTACAGCTAAAGCCCTTGCCCTTATTCAATATACAGGCGGAACCACAGGCTTGCCCAAGGGTGTTATGCTAAGCCATGATAATATTGGCACCAATTGCCAACAAATCATCAGCACTATTTCTGACTTAAAACTCAAGCACCACACATTTATTGGTATCTTGCCCTTTTTCCATGTGTACGGCTTAGTGGTAAACCTTGTTATTCCAACAGCTTTACATGCAACTACACTGCCCATGCCACGCTATGTACCCCAAGATGTGCTCAAACTCATCCAAAAACATAAACCCACCATTTTTCCTGGTGCTCCTTCGGTATATGTGTCACTTATGCAGCAAAAAAGCTTGGCTTCTTATGACTTAACGTGCATTGAATTGTGTATTTCGGGCTCTGCCCCCCTGCCTCAAGAGCATTTTCACCGCTTCCAAGAAATTACCGGTGCTACCATTATTGAAGGTTATGGCCTTACAGAAGCTTCGCCCATAACCCATATAAATCCACTTATTTCCAGCAATCAAAAAGTGGGCTCCATAGGCATGCCCCTACCAAGCACCGAAGCACGCATTGTGGATATGGAAGCAGGTTCTTTAACATTGCCTTCGGGCAAACTTGGTGAACTTATTATCCGCGGGCCACAAGTTATGTCCGGATATTGGAACAGACCCGACGAAACGGCTTCGGCTTTGCGCAATGGTTGGCTATATACAGGCGACCTTGCCACCATGGATGAGCAAGGTTTTTTCCATATTATGGACCGCAAAAAAGACATGATTATTGTAGCAGGATACAATGTGTATCCTCGTGAAATTGATGAAGTGTTACTAGAACATCCCCATATCCAAGAGGCTGTGGCTGTGGGTATTGCCGATGCTTCGCGCGGTGAAAGCATTAAAGTATTTATTGTGCTGCAACCCCATAAAGAACTGAGCCGCACCGAAGTGCTTGCTTGGTGCCGCTCTAAGCTTGCATCGTATAAAGTTCCACGTTTGGTAGAATTTCGTGACTCACTGCCAAAAACCATTGTTGGCAAAGTTTTGCGACGTAGCTTAAGGGCAGAAGAAGACGCTAAACCGCAACAACAACAAGAAGAACAAGAACAAGAGGTATAAAATCATGCGCTTATTATTACAACGAGTGCATGAAGGTGCTGTACATGTGGATAATACATGCATTGCCAGCATACAACAAGGGCTGGTAGTTCTTGTGGGTTTTGGGCAAGCAGATACAGCCCACATGCCCCAAAGCCCCCTTTGGAAAAATATGATTGAAAAACTCATGTATTTACGTATTTTTCCGGGTAACACTCCAGATAAGGAACACAAATTCCATTGCAATATTCAAGAAACAGAAGGCGAAATACTGCTTGTTTCACAATTTACCCTGTATGCTAATTGCGCACAAGGGCGCAGGCCGGGCTTTCAAGATGCGGCCGCACCTTCTTTGGCAGAAGCGCTTTTTTTACAATTTATAAAGGACGTTGACGCATACCTACCTTCTCGCGTACACTCAGGTATATTTGGAGCAAACATGGATGTACAGCTTACCAATTGGGGACCTGTAACCATCTTGCTCGACAGTGAAGAAATGTTTCCCGCTCTGCACCAGACTTTGTCTGCAGAAAAACACTAACAATTTATACAATGCTATTTCTGGAGAAAATATGCCTCATTATCTGCGTCTTTTTTTCCATACAGGGCTAAGACAGCGACCGGCAAAACCTGAAGGTAAAAATAAAGCCGATCTCTATAATCTTGGTTATGTGCAAAATGTAAAAAAAGACCAAGTACTAGCAGAAATTACTCCACTTCCCATTGGGCATATTAATCCACGCTTTGTTATCCAAAACCCCGTATTCCCCATGGGACCCAATACCCATATAGACCCTCAAAATCCCTTAAAACTTTTATCCAGCATTCAAGGTCATGTATTTTATGACGGCACCAATATCTGCGTACACAGCACTGTGCATGTACGCTCAGATGTAAGCTTTCATACGGGCAATATTTTGTTTGAAGGCGACACAGCCATACACGGCAATGTGCGCTCTGGCTTTATTGTGCAAGGCAAAAATGTGCTTGTGGAAGGCATGGTAGAAGGCGGGCGCGTGCGCACCAAGAATGACTTGGCCATTAGAGGGGGAGCTCGCGGCGGCAGGGGCAAACCCTGTATACTTGTGGCAAAAAAGAATATTCGCATGGGTTTTGCCGAAAAAATTGAAGTGCATGCCGGTGGAAATATCATAATAGAAAATAACTGTCTGCACTCTAAACTTTATGCAGGGCATAATACCTTAGTGCGCGGCCACCTTTGGGGCGGCCATATACATTGCTTGCAAGGCACCATGATTACAGGTAATGCCGGTAATAAAGCCGCTGTACCCACCCGAATTTATCTTGGCTATGACCCAGATAAAATGCGACGCATTGAAGCCATTGATAAACAATTAGAAGAACTTAACGAAAAACTACGCCACTTAACTTCTGTGGCTGGGCATATACCCAAAGGAAGCTCAGAACTTGGCAGAAAACTTGAAAAAGCCCTTAAAAAACAAAAAGGGCTCATGCGAGCCAAGCACAGCCTTTGGGAAAGAGTTGCCCCACATGCAAACTATTTGCACCATTGCAAGGTAGTTATTTTGGGTCAAGTATTTCCCGGTGTGGAAATTGCCATCGGCACAGCATTTTTATACGTAGATGAGCCTTTAGAAAAAGTTGTTTTTTCTGTTGTTGACCATAATATAGTCTGCACCCCTTATAAGGAAAAAAGCACCTCATGATTTCCTTTAGCCGCATAACACATAACGTATGTCAAGATGATGCGCCCCATCAAGAAAGCACTCTTGTGGATATTATGGCGCAACATACCAACGATACTTCCAAAGCGCCTTTATATATGCTTGGCAAAGGCGGTGCGCAGCGCGAAATATCATTGGTTCAGCACATGCAATTTGAAAATTTTTTACCCGTGCTGCTTGGCCTTGGCTTTGGTTTTGCCTTGCGCCATATTTTGGCAAATTATCCAGGCCCCATTGCCATCATAGATAAAGAAAAAGAAATACTTTCTCTTACCAATGCTTTGCAAGATATAAGCCCTGAAGACCAAGCGCGCATATGCTTTATAGATTCTAGCCATGCCGAAGAAGTTTTGCGCCTTTTAACCCTATGGCAAAAAAAGCACGGCGGTTTGCCCTTTAAGGCTGTGCCCCACCCATTTTATATGCGTTTAGACAAATTGCTCACGGCGCAAAATCAATCAAATCCTGACATAAACCAAGAGATATTAAGCCTTGGTTGGTACGGCTCTCTCCGCAAAAAAATAGAAGCCAGCACTACCATAGATTTTTGGGCAAAGGTGCGTAAACCGCGCTTTGTGCAAGATATGCCACGCATATTACTCATCACAAGCAAATATTTCCTCATGGGCGAAATCATACGGGCATGCAGAAATTTAGGCATTCCATACCAAGTGCTCACCCTTCCAGATGACAGCATATCCAGCCAAGAATTTATAGAAAATTTGCTTAAAGCTGTGGTAGATTTTCAACCAGATTGCCTACTTACCCTAAATCACTTGGGTGTGGATCGCGAAGGTTTGCTCATGGATTTGCTTGAGCAATTACAAATGCCCTTGGCTTCGTGGTTTGTGGATAATCCGCACCTTATAGTGCATCTATACGAAAAGCTCAAAAACCCTTGGGTAACTATTTTTACTTGGGATGCCGATAATATAGAATCATTGCATCACATGGGATTTCAGCATGTTTTTCATCTGCCCCTTGGCACAGACATACAGCGCTTTAGCCCCAACACATCCGGGCAAAAGTCTTGGAAAAGCCGTATTTCCTTTGTGGGAAATTCCATGGTGCATAAAGTAGCAACACGCCTTGAAAAAACCGCATTGCCGGATTCATTGTTGCAAGTATTTGCACAAATAGCACAAGATTTTGACTTAAGCCAAGAACGCTCTGTGGCGACTTTTATACAAAGTACACACCCAGAAATATACAAAATATATAGCGAATTACCTAGTAATGAAGAAAGGCTTGGCTTTGAAACAGCCATCACATGGGAAGCCACACGTATATATAGGGCAAAATGTGTTGCCGCAACACTTGCTTTTACTCCCCTAATAGTTGGTGATACAGGCTGGGAAAATATTTTTGCTCACGAAAAGGCAACATACAGATTACACAGAGAATTAAATTATTATACAGAATTACCGCAATTTTATCCCCTTTCAGACATTAATTTCAATTGCACAAGCAAACAAATGAAAGGGGCCGTTAATCAGCGTATTTTCGATGTGCCGGCGTGCAATGCCTTTGTGCTCACCGATTGGCGCGCGCAAATGGATGAGCTGTTCGAACCACATAAAGAAATTGCCTTTTATACCGAACCGGAAGAAGCACCGGAACTCATCCGCTACTATTTGGATAACCCTCAAGAAAGAATGCGCATTGCAAATGCTGCCAGAAAAAGAGTTCTTGCCGAACACACCTGGGAACACAGACTTAAAAAATTACTCAAGGATATGCGTTCTGTGTATGGCGACCTTAAAGCGCACACTCTGCGGAAAAACAATGCATAAACCAATACTTGTTTTACAAATGCAGCGCATGGGCGATCTTATAATGACCTTTCCCTTGCTTGCTTTATTGCAAAAAAAATATCCGCAACACCCCATATGGACAGTGGCGGAACAAGAGTTTTTTTCTGAGCTCATGCCCTTTGCGCCGCGCACGACATTTTTTCCGCCTTCGGCCATTTCACGCTTACAAAATGCAGAATTTCATACTGTTATCAATGTAAGCACTGTTCCAAAAGCTGCAGACTTTGCCGGTTCTTTGCGCACAGAACACATAATAGGCCCACATATACGCAAAAATGCCGCATATATTGCAGGGTCTTGGTCTTTGTACCGTGCAAGCATTGTAGAAAATAATCGCTACAATCTTTTTCATTGGGCAGATTTACAACTGTTAGACCACATAGATACAGCCAAGTTACCCCCCATGTACTGCAATAACACATTGCGCAAAAGCTTTGAAGCAGAAAGAACTCACGCAAAGCAACCAAAAGTGGGCATATTCGTGGGCGCAAGCGAAACAGAAAAACGCCCTACCCCCGCATTTTTTGCAAAAATTGCCCAAGCCTTATTGCGCAAAAATTGCCAACCCCTTTTTCTTGGAGGCCCCAACGACAAAGCTTTTGGGCTTGAGGCGGCAGCTTTATCTGGCCTAAAAGGCGCTTCACTTTGCGGCGCATTTACTTTGGGAAAATTAGCAGGAGTCATGGCCACCCTAGACCTTTGCATAACGCCAGACACAGGCCCCATGCATTTGGCCGCGTGGACAAATACGCCCGTGCTCAATATTTCTTTAGGCCCCGTAAATCCTTATGAAACAGGCCCCATGTTTACAGGGCATCATATAGTTAGCCCCAAATTGTCTTGCACCGGTTGCTGGAAAGCTTGTAAAAAACCTGAACGCTGCCAAAATACCCTACACGCCAATGCCATAGCCTTACTTGCGCACACGCTCATACACCATCCTGAAAATATAGCAAAAATTCATCTTCCATCCATGCATCTGTATACTACACAAAGACATGCCAATGGATTATATGCATTGCAAAAAATACAAAAAGGAGAGCATGCCGCATCTTTATCGGCACGTGAACACATGGCAGCTTTTTGGCAAGCTTGGTTTTGGCAAAGCTTACAAAACCCACAAGACGTACAAGCTCAAAAAAACACTGAAATGCGTTTGCAACATGTAAGAGAACATCACGAGCCTTTGTATATGTATTTACATAAAGCTGTAGCCCATATGGGCACTTCTTTACGCAAGCATATTTTAGATATGCGCAAAGGCCATGCACATGAATTGCCCAAAGATTTTTGGCAAAAGCAACCCACGCCCATACGTCCTTTGAGCGGACATATGCATTTATACTTACAAAACGAAGAATACACCCCAAAAGCTTGGGCTAAGGTTTTGCAAGACATGGAAAGAGTGGCCTTGCTTTTTACAAAGTAATAACATCTTTCAACCGCTGCATATCGTAAGCCCTTCGCTGTGCTTTCTTAACGTCACGTCCAAATTTTGTATGATATACTGGTTGTCGCATAATTACCTATATGTCCAACTGCTTAAACAAATCATCGGCGT
>CAYJGS010000067.1:0-11465 GCA_964369505.1 uncultured Desulfovibrionaceae bacterium
AAATAAAAAATAAAAAGTTCTAAACGTAAAGGAGAAATTATGCACAGTCAGCAAAATAAATCTTATACGGGTGATATAGTTGTAGGTATCGTTGGTGGTAGTGGCTTATACGATATAGCTGGTTTTGAAAATGCTCGAGAGGAAAGTGTAATAAGTCCTTATGGTGACCCTTCGGACAGTTTTGTGGTGGGTGAAATGTACGGTGTTAAGGTGGTTTTTTTGGCAAGGCATGGCAGGCATCACACATATTTACCCTCAGAAGTTCCTTATCGTGCTAATATTTATGGCTTTAAAAAACTTGGCGTCAGCCATTTACTTTCCATTTCTGCTGTGGGTTCTTTTCGTGAGCATTTACCGCCGCAGAGCATGGTGGTTGTGGACCAATACATAGATTATACCAAAAACCGCGTGTCCACATTTTTTGGTGAGGGCATGGTGGGGCATGTGAGCATGGCCTATCCCACGTGCACAGTTTTAGGCGATATTTTGTATGATGCCGCAACCTTGGTGCTTAAAGGTTCTGAAAAACATGTGCAAAAGGGCGGCACGTATTTGTGTATGGAAGGTCCACAATTTTCAAGCCGTGCGGAATCCTTGCAATATAGAGCCATGGGGTGTGATGTCATTGGCATGACGAATATGCCGGAAGCCAAGCTTGCGCGTGAAGCGCAGATTGCGTATGCCCCTTTGGCCATGGTCACAGATTTTGATTGTTGGCATGAGGGTGAAGTGGTTGTGAGTGAACTTATAGCAAACTTACACGCCAATGCGAGCAATGCGCAAAAAATCGTTGCGCAAACGGTAAAGCAAATTGCCTTGCAAAGGCCTGTATCTTTAGCGCATACAGCGCTTAAGGATGCTGTGTTCACGCCATATGATGTGTTGAGTCAAGAGAAAAAAGACTTGCTTGATATGTTGAAAAAATAATTTGCACTATACTACAGTAATTGTTGTATAGCTTTGCAAATATTTTATGATATTATTGATTATTACTCAAAAGTAAAGCTTTCTTTAGATTAAAGTATATAAGAAACCTGCCGATATGCTTATTCACGTTGAGTAAATGTATGGCATGGCTTGACAAAAAAAGCATGGCGTACTACCGGGGCGAAAGCATTTATGATGTTTAATACTATTTTTGTACATGAGTTAGCAATTTTGACTGTCTACAAAATGTTTTTAGAGGAAACTTTATGAAAAATTTACGAGTATCGCTCAAATTGGCTTTGGGCTTTTCTGTTATTACTCTTTTGCTGATAATTTTGGGATATATTGGTATTTCAGCCATGAATACTTCACAGCAAAGTGCTGACACACTAGAATCTGTTTATATTACTGAACTTGGGATATACAATCATCTTTCTAGAGATGTTTCTGGCGTCGGTTATAACATGGTGCGCTACTTGGCTTCTTCTGATGAAAAAGATTTTGCAACCGTTGATGCCACCCTTGCAGACGTGCGTAAATCTGAACAAGCCTTGACGCATTTATCGCAAAGCGCTTCTACCGATTCAAGAATAACTGATATTAAAGATTTTTTGGAGAAATTTTCCCCTGCACTTTCTAAATATGAAAAACTGGTAGCGTCCATGCACGACGCCAGAAAAAATTCCATTGCAGCGTGGCATAATGGCAATACCACGGCAGAGCAAGTTGTAAAGGATGTCGATACTTATCTTGAAGCTGTTATGGACGGTATAGGGATTGCTGGAGAGCGTGGTGAGCAAGAAAATGTAGATATACTTACCAATCTTGATATAAATACCATGGCTTTAGTAAGTAAAATTGGTGAATTCCGAATGTATCTTATGGAAGTGTACCAAAGCAAAGATTTTATCCGCGCGCAAGAGCTTGTGAAAAAATTGCAAGCAGATTTTGCCGTATCTCGAGAATTGCAAAGCATCATTCCTTATGCCAATATTCAAGAATTGGCGCAAAAAATGAATGCTAGTATGGATGCATATTTCACTGTGCTTGGTGCTTCCACCAAGTCTTGGGAGGAAGAAAGCATTATCGGTAAGGAGCGTGGTGCATTATATGGTAATCTACTTTCCATGGTAAAAGCTAATGCTGACGAACTTACTGGAGCTGCCAGCACGATGGCTCATGAAAATATTCACGAAATAGAAGAGAGTCAAAGTTTTTTCCAATATATTTTAGTGGGTAGCATTGTTTTATCTTTTATTATTAGTTTCTTGCTCACATTACAAATCACCAAACCTATTGCCCAGTGCGTGGCTTTTGCTAAAGAAGTGGCTATGGGTAATCTCTCTGCCTCAATGCAGCTTGACCGGCGCGATGAATTAGGACAATTGGCAGTGGCCATGAAAGCCATTCCGCAAACACTCAATGCCATTGTGTTGGAATATGCTGCTCTTGGCGATAAAATTGCTGGCGGCTATATTGATGCTAAAGGCGATGCAACGCAATTTTCTGGTGCGTTTAAACAGCTTATGGAAGGCACCAACAAGATAACTGTAAATTATCTTACTATCATTGAAAATGTGCCATCTAGCGTGGTTATGCTTAATGCAGAAGAGCATGTATGCTATATGAACGCAGCTGGTCGTGCCACTTGTGGTGGCAGTTATGCTGGAAAAACTTGTAAAGAAATCATGGCTCGTGAAGACAGTGGCAGCCCTGCTGACGCTCTTGCCAAAGCTATTCAAAGCCGTAAGCCTGCCAACGGCGAAACTGTGGCATATCCTCAAGGCAAAACCGTGTATGTGAAGTATTATGCTGTACCTATGTTGGATGAAAAAGGAAACTTACTCTCCATCATGCAGCTTATTTTAGATGTGACTGACGAAAAAACTTTGCAAAAAACTATTCTTGAAGTGGCGCACAATGCGACAGAAATTGCGCAAATGGTGTCTTCTACCGCTACACAGCTCAGCGCACAAATAAATCATGCTGAAGAAGCCACACAACTTTCTCTTGCACAAATGGAATCCACAGCACACGCTATGGGTGGCATGAATGAAACTGTGATAGAAGTGGCGCGCAATGCGGCTGATGCTTCTGCTGTGGCCAATGATGCCCGCACTAGAGCAGATAATGGATCTAAAATAGTGGAGCAAGTAGTAGAAAGTATTGCAAGTGTAGATCAGCAAGCATCGCAACTAAAAGAAGATATGCAACAACTTGGCGAACATGCAGATTCTATCAATACCATTATGAATGTGATTTCTGATATTGCTGATCAAACCAACCTTTTGGCTTTAAACGCAGCTATTGAAGCTGCCAGAGCTGGTGAAGCTGGTCGTGGTTTTGCGGTGGTGGCCGATGAAGTGCGCAAGTTGGCAGAAAAAACCATGCAGGCTACAGTAGAAGTGGGCAATGCGATTAAGGATGTACAGAGTAGTGTTGAAAAAAATATGTTGAATGTGGATTCTTCTGTGCAAAACGTGGCTGAAGCTACAGAGCAGGCCAGACAAGCTGGCACAAGCCTTACTGAGATTCTGCACTTGGTAGATACTTCTGCCGATCAAGTCCGTTCTATTGCCACAGCTGCCGAAGAGCAGTCATCTACTTTTGATGAAATCAATCAAAGTATTTCTACTGTAACTCAGAGCGCTAATACCATGTCTGTTACTATGGGCGAGGCTGCACATGCGGTGAGAGACCTTGCAGAACAAGCATCTCGTTTGAATGAACTTATAACGCAATTAAGAGCGTAAAATCTTAAAAATGTGATTAAATGAAACACCGTTGCTTATGTGTAATAAGTAACGGTGTTTTTTCTATGAATTTCTGTAAAGAATATTATTGCTTAAGTGTAGCTTTCGCTTTTTTTACCACCACAGTGATAATGGCAAGAATAATAGCCACAACAGCCACCAATGCCCAAGGGATTTCGCCGTGTTCAAGAGCATAGGTTACAGCACCTACACCGGTTACATACAATATAACTCCGGGGAAGATGCACAGGGCAGTCCACAAAAAATATACCTTGAAAGGAATATTTGTGAGTCCGAAGCCATAGTTCAAAAGGTTGAAGGGAAAAAGAGGAACCAAGCGAGTAATGGCCACAATGATATAGCCATTTTTTTCGGTAAGGTCTTCAAGGTTTTTAAATTTTTCGTTTTTTTCCAAAATACCCATAATGGTGTTTCTGGCAAAATATTTGGAAATCAAAAAGCATATGGAAGCGCCAATGGTTGCGCCCACCATGGTGCAAAGAATACCTAAGGGCACACCAAAAAGTGGCGCTGACATGATGGTTAAGGCAGAAGCAGGCACGGCAAGAACGGTGGCTACTATATATATGCCTATAAAAATAAGTGGTGCAATGGCGCCTTGGGCTTCTACCCAAGTTTTCATATTGGCAAATTGCTGCTCAAGGTTATATACGCGGGCAAGATAAATAAGTATTGCCACAGCCACTATAAAAGCTAAGAGTTTGATCCAATTTTTCATATATATCCTTAACAGGCTGCCCCAAAAATGCAATTTACGTCGTCAGATTCGTTTCTTACTACGGTCACGTATGTTTGGATACGCTCGCCTTCGTAAAAAACTTCATCTTCCTCGTCTCTTACATTTTTTGAACACCCTTTCCTAAATTAAAGTTTTAAAGAATTATTAAAAAAATTACCGAAATTGATTGTTGTAACGATTCGTTTACGGTAAAAAATTTGTTATATTGGCTTTTTATTGTCTTTCCAATTGGTCAGGCGTTTTTGCACATTTTCTCTAAGCTTTTCATCCACTTTACCCTTGCTGGCTTCAGAGGCAAGGTAGGATAATTCAATCCAAGAACCGTCATAGTTAAAAACGTCTTTGACTCCAAGAATTTCTTTTAATACTGCATAGGTGTGTGCAGAACGCACACCGGATTGGCAAAAAGTGATAACTTTTTTGCCTTTGATGACGGGGCCGTAAATGGCTTCTAATTCTTCTTTTGATTTAAGGGTATGGTCTTTATTAAGGGCTTGTTTCCATTCTATATGCACAGCATTTTTAATACCACCTGTGCCCCAAGCACCCTTGGACGAACCTGTTTCTTCTCCGGCATTTTCACCTTTGGAGCGTGTGTCAATAATAACCCATTCGTTGGGATTATCTACAGCCGCCAAGACTTCTTCTACTTTTTTGTCAAACTTTGCTACATCATAGCTTAAGGCTTTGAAAGCCATTTTTTTCTTGCCGTCTGCTATATCCATGGATTTTCCGTCACCGTAGCCCGCTTCAATCCAAGCATTGACGCCGCCGTCAAGAATTTTGACTTGTGCTTGACCTAATAACTTGAGTTGCCAATATACGCGTGCGGCGTCGTGCATGGCGTCGGCACTGTATACAACGACAACAGACTCAGGGGTAAGGCCGATTTTTGCAAAAAGATCTTCCATGTGTTCTTTGGGTTTTCTATAGCCGTCCACCTCGGGAGAAGAGGCTTCTGTGGAGCCTTTTCCGCTGTAATCGGGGCGCCACATGGTATAAGAACCTTCGATGGGTTTACCCGCATTATCAAAGGGGATATATCTTTTTTTGTTGTGAAGAACGCCAAAAAGTACAAGATTAGGGTCTTTTTTGTCCATCATGGCTTTTAACTCTGCCACAGAAATAAAATCACCGCCGGCTACGGCAAAGCTTTCTGCGGTAAAAGAAATGGTCAAAAAAATACTTAAGAGCAGAGATGCAGTGAAACGAGTTAGCATAGTTTTTTTCCTTAAAATTTTTAATAGGTTTGTTAAAGCTATTAGCCGCCAAAGTTTTGGATTCTTTTTTTAGATTTATATCTGTTTGTCCAAGCTTTTAAAGGCTTTGACAAAGTGTCTTCTGGTGGTGTGTCGCCTTTTTGCACTGCATTACCAAAAATTAAATCCAATATATGCCAAGCTTTGGCACCGCCCATGAGCATGGATTGCCTACAAGCTGCGCAATAGGTTACAACTTCTTCTGTGGGGAAGTCGTTAACCCTTCTTTGCATAACCCGCATGGCAAGGTCGGGATTAGCGGGCACAATCATACCGCCAAAACCGCAACATCGGGTATTGGCGCCTGTTCTTTCCGGTTCTACACTTTTATAGCCAAGTTCATGTATTATCCATCTGATGCCTTCGTGAATTTGTGAATATGGCCTGATGGAGCAAGAATCGTGCATGGAAAAAACCACATTAGAATTTTTACCCTTTCCAATGCTTTCTTTGGGTAGGCCAATTTCAGGAAAAAGTTCCCAAAGGGATATGACTTTAAGTTTAGTTAGTTCCAAAATTTTGTAACAACTTTGACAACCCACAATGATTTCGTCTGCTTCACAATCTTTTAGATCGGCCAATAAACCGTCAAAGCGTTCATGAAAGGCTTCCTCTTGCCCTAAGGCCTTGGTGGGTTTGCCACAGCATTTTTGGATAAAAGAAATATCGGGGTAGATACTTTGCAAATGCTTGGCTGTTTTTTCCACTAAATCAGGATTATACGAAGATAACGCACAACCTGCGATAAATGCTTTTCTTCCCATTATATGTTTCTCCCCTTATTTTTAGTGGTAAAAAACTTTGAAAAACCAAGGCTTTGATGCATGTTGATGGCTTTGTGCCCTTTGATGGGTGAATTGCCATTATTGGCCTTGATATAGTCTTTGCGCATTTGCCCAAAAATATCTGCAAATTTATAGTCTTCGGGGCATACTAATGTGCATTGGTCACACATATTACAAGAATAGGCAATGATGGGGTCAAGTTCATTGTTTTTTAAGAAATTAGCAAATAATTCCCCGGGATATGCCGTGAAATCATTAAGCATAATGCATTCGGTCATACATTTTTTGCAAACACATTGTAAGCAGCGAGAAGCTTCCATAAGTGCGCTTTCTTTGTCATACCCAAAGTCACATTCGTTAAAACTTTTAAGTCTTTCGGCCACAGGCATTTGACGTGTGTTTGTTCTTGGGTGTGGCTCATAATTGGCAGGCAGGGGAATTTCTAAGGATGAAATATTGGCCACTTCGCTGGCAAAATCTCTGTTGGCGTCTAGGGCTTCTTTGTTTAAATATCGTATGGCAGAATAGGCTGCCTTTCTGCCAGAAGCCATGGCTTCCACCACAATAACAGTGCCGGCACAATCTCCGGCCACAAAAACACCGTCTAAAGATGTGCTTAAGGTGTTTGCGTCCTTGGTAAATCTGCCGCCACGCCCTTGTTCGAGGGCGCAATCTTTTATGTTTTCAACAAGTTGACCTGTGGCAAATATAACAGTGTCGCACTCTACACTCACATTTTGTGTGCCAAATGTAGGATTAAAAGCGCCTTGCTCGTCAAAAACGGATAGACATTGGGTGAATGTGGCAGAGCTCACAGTATTTGCGTCATTTTCAGTATTGGGAGCAAATTCCACATTGCCGTAGCCGCAGAAAAACTCAACGCCTTCTTCCAAAGCGCCGTGTTGTTCGTGTTGGCTTGCAGGCAGAATATCGCGGCTTTCTAAGGAAAAAAGACATACTTTTTCTGCGCCAAGGCGTAAAGCTGTGCGTGCGCAATCCATGGCCACATCGCCTCCGCCAATAACAACAACTTTTTTACAGGGAACATCAGCTTTTTGCTCTAAAGAAGCTTTTTTCAAAAAATCTACGGCATTGGTTATGTTTTTGCAGTCATCGCCTTTGCTTTTGATAATACTTCCTTTGTGGGCACCGATGGCAACTATAACAGCGTCGTGCGCAGATTTTATCGAGGCAAAAGAAATATCTTTACCAACTTTTGTGTTCATTACAAAGGTTATGCCAAGTTTTTCTAGGTAACTATATTCAAAGTCAATAATATTTCTTGGCAATCTATAGGCAGGAATGCCCACGCGCATCATGCCGCCATAATGGGGTAGGGCTTCGTACACGGTGACAGCATGGCCTTCTTTGGCAAGGTCAATGGCAGCTTGAGCGCCCGCGGGGCCTGCACCGATGACGGCAACTTTTTTGCCTGTGGCGTCTTTTTTGGTAATGTCCCAAAGTTTTTCATTATCGGCATTATCAGCGGCGTAGCGTTTAAGAGCTGCAATGGCCATGGGGCTTTGGAATTCTTTGTTGCTTCTGCATTCCGTTTCGCAAGGATGGGCGCAAATACGCCCTAAGGAACCGGGGAGGAAAAGTTTTTCTCTTATAAGTTTGATAGAATCTTCAAGCTTATCTTCTCTGATAAGGTCAATGTAACCTATGGCATCGGTATGCATGGGGCATCGACTGGTGCAATATGCTTGATTATGCCCTTGGCATTCCGAGGCCACAACTCTAGCTTTTTCAAATATTTTTTCATTAAAATGCACTTTCATAGCTATACCTTAATAGTAAAATGTTTTTTGTTGGCTCAAGATTATATGGCACATGTACTTGCAACAGCCTGCTATAATTCAGAGCATGAGGTACCGCTGGAAAAACAAGCAAAGCACCTGTGGTGTTTAAGCATAATTCTATGCTCTAGGGCTTCTTTAAGACTTTGCCCCATGTTGTATTCGTCATCATCGTCTACCAAGGTGCAGGGGTATATATGAATGGTATCATCTTTTTTGGCAAGCATGGCACTGTGGGCGCACATAAATTTGTCACGTTCAAAGGCCGTTTTATACGTGGTCATGCAGTGTTCTGTAATAAAAGGAATAGTTGGAGATTGGAAAGGGAGGAGTAGGTCGGGGAAAAAGACAACGTGAGTGTTTTCAGGTAGTGAGTACGCAATAAAAAGTTTTTTGTATTGTTCGTGGAGTAGTGCTTTATCAACATTTTCTTGCGCTTGAGCAGCAATAGATACGGTAAATCCAAGTCCATGAAGTTTTGCACAATTTTTAAGAGCCAGGGCAAAATTTCCGGCTCCGCGGTTTTTATCGTGCAAGGCTTCGTCTGGAAAGTCTATGCTTACCCTAAAAGAAAGAGGATATTTTTTTTGGGTAAAACCTTGTAATTTTTTTAAGTTTGCAGCAAGAGGTTTTGTGGCATTGGTGAGCACTAGGCAAGGATTATGCTCTAGGCAATAGTCTAATATATCAAGAAAATCCTTATTCATAAAGGGTTCGCCGCCAGTGAAGGAAAATTGTTTTACCTGTAAATCTAGGGCTTCATCTATAAGATGCTTAATGTCAGAAAGCTTGGTTGCGGCAAGCCTTTTGGAATTTATTGAGGCCCCTTCAAAGCAAAAAGGACAAGCCAAATTACAGACAGTTCCTGTATGTATCCATAATTCATGTAATTCTTGAGGTTGTATATAACCTCTTTTTTCACCTTGTGGGGTAAGAGTCCAGGAAACATCGTGCATATGACGGCTTTGCTTAAGGTATGTGGTCTGGTTTGCAGAAAAGTTTGTATGGAGAGGCAGTGTAGGTTCTTGTGACTCCATGGGAGAAGCACAGGGACGTTTTAAAGCTTTTAACATAAACACCTCATAAATCGAATTTTATAATGCTGCATGAACAAGGTTTGAGTTTTTAAGGCGTGTTAGTAATTCATGGTAGTTTGCTATGAAAACATTACCTAAGTAGGTACCATAGAATATACCCATGTCAATGGATTTTTTCATGCGCATAGGTCTTTTGTTTCTTATGCAAAAAATGCAAAATTCATGGCCTTGTCATATGGGGCTAAAGCATATATGAGAGTTGGAGTATATATTTGCTAAGAATCTTTAACCATGGAGTTTATATATGAAAACACGTGTAGAGCACGATTTTTTAGGTGAGCTTGTTATACCCAATGATGTGTATTATGGAGTACAAACATATAGAGCCATTGAAAATTTTTATATTTCGCATTCAAAAATTTCTAATATTCCCGAATTTATTGTGGCTTTTGCCTATGTAAAAAAAGCAGCCGCCATGGCCAATAAAGAATTTGGCCTTTTGCCTGAAAATATTTTTACTGCTATTTGTGCTGCTTGCGATGAGCTCATTGCCGGCAAATTACACGATCAATTTCCTGTGGATTGCATACAAGGCGGTGCCGGAACTTCGGTGAACATGAATGCCAATGAAGTTATTGCCAACCGTGCTTTGGAGCTAATGGGGCACAATAAGGGCGAATATGACTATTGCCACCCCAACAATCATGTAAACTGCTCGCAATCCACCAATGATGCCTATCCCACCGCTTTGCACTTAGCCTTGCACGCCAATGTGCAAAGGCTTTTAGAGGCCATAGAGCGTTTGCGTGAAGGTTTTAACGCCAAGGGTGAAGAGTTTAAAGACATTGTGAAAATGGGCAGAACGCAATTGCAAGACGCTGTGCCCATGACTTTGGGTATGGAATTTTCAGCCTATGCCACAACACTTGAAGTGGAAAAAGTGAGGCTTGAATATGCCGCAGAAAAGCTTTTATCTGTGAACATGGGCGCCACTGCCATAGGCACCGGCATTAATTCTCCGGAAGGATATGCCCAAGTGTGCGTGCAAAGATTAAAAGAAGTGAGCGGCCTTGATATACGCCTTTCGCCCAATCTTATTGAAGCCACATGGGACACGGGCGTATATGTGCAGGTTTCCGGTGCTATTAAAAGTGCTGCTGTTAAAATTTCAAAAATATGTAATGATTTGCGTTTGCTTTCTTCAGGGCCTCGTTGCGGCTTTAATGAAATTAATTTGCCACAATTACAGCCCGGTTCGTCCATTATGCCGGGCAAGGTAAATCCTGTTATTCCTGAAGTGGTCAACCAAGTTTGCTTTGACGTTATAGGCAAGGATCTTACGGTAACCTTGGCTTCTGAAGCCGGCCAGTTGGAGCTTAATGTGATGGAGCCCATCATTGCCAATGCTTTGTTTGCCGGAATTAATCGCCTGCGCCGCGCCATAAATACCCTTCTTGATAAGTGCGTTATGGGCATTACAGCCAATGCCGATGTTTGCCGCAGCTTGGTGGAAAACAGTATAGGCATTGTGACAGCGCTTAATCCGCATATTGGTTATGAAGCTTCGGCTTCTGTGGCGCGTGATGCCTTAAAAAACAATGCTTCGGTATATACATTGGTGCTTGAGCGCAAGCTACTTACTAAGGAGCAATTGGACGAAATCTTATCGCCTGAAAATATGTTGCATCCTAGCGCTCGTAAATAGTGCGCAAGTAGCGAATGATTTAAGACTCCTGCACAATCGTGCAGGAGTCTCAGTTTGATGACAAATCCCACTTCGTGGTTTTTGCGCCGCTTATGTCAGCAGAGCTGCCAAGCGGAAAGGCACGAAAATCAATCGTTTCACGGCGCAAATAAATTGCGCCTACTCTTGATTTATCGGTTGTGCTGACAAAAGTCAGCACTCTAAAATAGCCCCCTGCAATTTTGCAGGGGGCTATTTTATGCGCGTTTGCTCAACCAGTGGTCAAGTGTTTTGTATAGTATTTGCGGTGAGATAGGTTTGGTAATATGGTCATTTAAGCCGTGTTGCAGGCTTATTTCTTTATCACCCTTCATGGCGTGTGCAGACATGGCAATGACCGGTAGGTCAGCATATTTTTCTTGGGCTCGTATTTTTGTGGCGGCGGTAAGGCCGTCCATGAC
>CAYJGS010000068.1:0-11399 GCA_964369505.1 uncultured Desulfovibrionaceae bacterium
AAAATTGCCAGAAATTCGCATTCCATGCTCTTGTTTCCGGCATTTTTTTAGTGCATTTTAGCTATAAAAAAAATTATTTAAACAAGTTTATTAGTTTTTCAGTGTCGACTATTTAAGCCCGTGAATAAAGCCCCTTTCTCGCAATGGTGTAAAGTATCTGTCTTTTTTTATCCGCGCAAAATACATGGCGCTTGGCACACAAAACACTTCTACAGTATCTTGTGTTTCTAATAAAAAGTTTTCTTGCCCGTCAATAAAAGCATAGGTTTCAATGGAACATTGTAAAATAGTCACGCGTATGGGCATGGTAGGCGGCAAAATCATGGAAGGAAAATTACATAAATATGGGCAAATAGCCGTTACTGTAAGCACATTATTGGCCGGATGCACCAAGGGGCCACCGGCAGAAACGGCATAGCCTGTAGAACCCACAGGAGATGAAAAAATAAGCCCATCGGCACGCAATGTGCTGATATATTCTGTGTCCACATGCACTTCTAAAGAAACCACACGCGAAAGAGCCCCACGGCTTACCACCACATCATTAATAGCGTGACCTTCGTGTAAAATTTCTCCTTGGCGCCAAATGCGAAAGCCAAGGGCAGTACGCTTCACTATATTATATTTACCGGCTAAAATACGGCTGATACTGGCCTCCCAATTGCTGGGGGTCATTTCTGCCAAAAAACCCACACGCCCAAAATTGCAAGCCACCAATGGCACAGGGTTATTTACAAATGCTCTGGCCACGGCAAGCACTGTGCCATCACCGCCAAGCACAATAATAAGGTCTGGATGGATATCTTTGTATATGGTTTCATCGTTAGTGTTTTCGCGCACATGCACATGCACCACAAAACCACGCTCCTTAAGCCAATACGCTATTTTTTTAGACAGAGCGGTGGCTTTTGGGTGATTAGCCTTCACAACAACAAGAATAATCTTAAAGGTAGATGATTTTTCCATATGTAAAAATTACCGCAAAAGATGTTCAAATTCAAGCTTTTTTTACATTTTTGCCGCAACAAAAGCACACTTGTCAGCATGAACACTTTAGCGTATGTTTAAACATTAAGGAAGCGCTGATTTAATCAGAGCTTCCTTAATGTGAAGCATTGACAACAGTCAATGCGACCAAAAATCAGGAATAGGGCGAGCTTTGCTTGCCCGTTACATGACTGATTTTTGTGCCTTTTCGCTCGACAGCTTTGCTGACGAAAGCGACACAAACACCGCAAGGCGGGGTTTGTTATCTTGTTGGTCAAGGAAGCGCTGATTTAATCAGAGCTTCCTTAACACCCTGCTGTAAGCCAATTTTGACATACCAGTCTATGGAGGGCCAAACACATGCAAGAAAAAAATTTACCTTCCGCAGAACATATTATCAGTGAATATGTGGCAGCAGGTCTGGAGTTGCGTCAAGCGTATTTTGCCAAAAATAGCCATATTGTGGTGGAAACTGCGCAACACATGGCCTTGGCTCTTACCAAGGGCAAAAAAATCCTGTTGTGCGGCAATGGAGGCAGTGCTGCCGATGCGCAGCATATAGCATGTGAATTTACCAATCGTTTTCTTATAGACAGGCCGGGACTACCCGCCATTGCCCTTACCACCGACACCTCTGTGCTTACGGCCATTGGCAATGATTTTGGCTATGAAAATATTTTTTCAAAGCAAATACAAGCTCTTGGTAACGAAGGAGATGTATTTATTGGCATATCCACATCGGGCACCAGCACCAATATTATTGCAGCCCTGCACGAGGCCAAAAGGTTGGGTTTAAGCACCATTGGCCTTACTCAAGAGATGCAAAATGCAACAAGCGAACATATGGCACAGCTTTGCGACATATGTTTAGCCGTGCCTAAAAGCATAACACCTCTTATCCAAGAAGTGCATATAGCCATTGGGCATTTACTTTGTCGTCTTGTGGATTATTATTTATTTGAAAATGTGGTGGCCCTTAACCTTAACACGTAATAATAGTATTTTTTTGTGGAGTATATATGCCAATTTATGAATTTATTTGTAATACTTGCCAAAAAGAATTTGAAGATCTTGTTTTTGGCAACGACATACCCTCTTGCCCGCACTGTCAAGATAAAGACTGCCAAAAACTCATGTCCAGCCCTTGCGTGCACCATGCAGGCGCAAAAGATTCTTACGCTGCCCCCCCTGCAAGTAGCTCTAGCAAATGTGCTGGGTGTAGTGGTAAAAGTTGCGCCACTTGCCATTAACAGGCTGAAAAAATGCAATCTACGTCGTCAGACTTATACAAAACACCTATTACAATACCCTATTGCTAAGGAATATTATGAAAAAAATTACCATTGCCACTCGCGGTAGCCAACTTGCTCTTTGGCAAGCCGAATACATTAAAGACTGCCTTGAAAAAAAATATACTGATGTGCAAGTGGATCTTTTGCGCATTAAAACCAAGGGCGATATTATTCTTGATGTGCCCTTGGCAAAAGTTGGCGGTAAGGGGCTTTTTGTTAAAGAAATCGAAGAAGCACTACTGAATGGCACAGCTGACCTTGCTGTGCACAGCATGAAAGATGTGCCCATGGAATTACCCAAAGGGCTCATCCTCACCTGTATACCTGAGCGTGAAATTTATGGAGATGTTTTGCTCTCCATGAAATACGAAAATCTTGACGCCCTACCCCAAAATGCTCACGTGGGTACAAGTTCTTTGCGTCGTCAGGCTCAGCTTTTGGCTTTACGCCCAGATTTACGCATTTCTTCTTTGCGTGGCAATGTGAATACCCGCTTGCAAAAACTCATAGATGGGCATTTTGATGCTATTATTTTAGCGTCTGCAGGCATGAAAAGACTTGGGCTCACCGTTCCCCATATGTACCATGTGGACACAAAAGTCTTTTTACCGGCTGTTGGCCAAGGAGCTCTTGGTATAGAATGCTTAGAATCGCGCCAAGACCTCATTGACGCTTTGGCTTTCTTGGAACATAAAGACACACGCACTTGTGTGGAAGCTGAACGCGCTTTTTTGGCAGGGCTTGAAGGTGGTTGCCAAGTGCCCATTGCCGGCCATGCTGAAATAATAGAAGGTGGCCAAGTGGAACTGGAAGGTCTTGTGGCCGATGTAGACGGCAAAGTCGTTTTGCGCAAAAAAATCACAGCGCCCATTACTGCAGCCAAAGAATGCGGACAACAACTTGCTAAAGAGCTTTTAAAAGCAGGCGCTGCCCAAATCTTAGAAAAATTATATACCCCCCACGAAAATTAAAGAGCCATTATGAGTATTGTACGTCCCCTTCCTCCAAGCAAATTGCGAACTACCACAGAATATAAACATATTCCTTGGGAAAAAAGTTCCGATATTCCTGCACCGTCCAGCCGCAATGCTATAAAACATATGCTGCAACCAAGGGCTGTTCAAGCTCTGGAACTTGGCTTAAGTATCCAAGATAATGGATATAATATTTATCTTTCCGGCGGTTCTCATTTGGGGCGCTCTTATATGGTGCAAGAATATTTAAGCCCCCATGCAGCCAAAGCTGCCGCTCCTGCAGATATATTGTATCTGAATAATTTTACCGATAAAGATAAGCCCATTTTACTTTGTTTGCCTGCAGGCCACGGACGCACCTTCAAAAAAGACTTGGCCGAAGCCATGGCTTTATTACGCAAAGAACTGCCCATGCGCTTTGAAGCAGATTTTTTTATCACACGCCGCGCTAAAATTATTGATACTTTCCAAGAAGAAAAATCACAAATACTTAAGGAAATGAACGCTAAAGCCAAAAATAAAGGTTTTAGCCTTGATGTGGACGACCACGGCGGTTTAACTCTCTATCCCTTGGTGGAAGAAAAGCGCTTAAGCGAAGAAGATTTTGAAAATCTTGATGCTGAAATACGGCAAAATTTTAAGCGTAAAGCAGACGCTTTGTTGCACACCATGGCAGGGCATATGCGGCGCCTTGCCCGCGCAGAACAAGAATCACGCGATGCTGAACGCGGCCTTGAAAGAGAAGTGGCCATGAAAACGCTTGATAATATTATCAGGCCTTTCAAAAAAAATTGCATCCGTGCCTATAAAACCGAAGTATTAGACACGTATTTTACCGCCCTTACCGAAGACATTTTAGAAAATTTAGACACTTTCCTCACGCGAGAAGCAAGCGCTCAGGCAAATTCCAACCCGCAATCCATGGCAGAAGGACTTTTTGGGCCGCACAGCAATGAGCCGGATATGTCGCGCTATGATGTGAACCTTTTTGTAGATAATAACGACACCAAGGGAGCTCCGGTTATTTTTGAAGACCACCCTACCGCTGCCAATTTGCTTGGCTGTATCGAGCGCGAATCAGAAATGGGTGCCCTCATTACCGATTTTAGGCTTATTAAAGCCGGTTCCTTACACAAAGCCAATGGCGGCTACCTTATTATCCGCACCGATGACATCTTGCAATATTTTAACGCTTGGGAAGGCTTATTACGTGCCCTACGCACCGGTATTGCTCGCATGGAAGATATTGGCGAAGGGCAAGACAGCGCCACCCGCACCAAGGGTATTGAACCCCAAGCTGTACCGCTTAATGTAAAAATTATTCTTATTGGCACAGAAATGCTGTATGAAACCTTGCTCAATGGCGATGAGCGCTTTGGTAAACTTTTTCGTATAAAAGCGCATCTTTCTGAGCAAACAGACCGCAATGCGCAAGGCATGAAATACTATTTATACAGAATTCATAAAATCATTGAAAACAGCAAGTTATTACCACTTGATAAAAGTGGCCTTGCTTGGATGGTGGATTATGGCTCAAGCCTTATAGAAGATCAACGCAAACTCAGTTTAAAATTTCCTTTGTTGCGCGAAATATTGATTGAGGCCTCAGCCCTTGCCACCACACAAAAATTGCGCATACTTAATAGCGAAATTCTTGAGAAAACTTTTGAGCACAAAACATACCGCGCCAACCTTGTGGAAGATATATTCATGGAAGAATATGACCGTGAATTTATTAAAGTCCGCACTTCAGGTTCAGCCATAGGACAAGTTAATGGTTTATCCGTCAGCTGGCACGGTGACTTTGAATTTGGTTTACCGCACCAAATAGCTTGCACTGTGGGGGTTGGGCACGGCGGTATTATTGACCTTGAGCGCGAAGCAGAGCTTGGCGGGCCCATACACACCAAGGCCATGATGATTTTAAAAAGCTATTTGCTTTCCCTTTTCGCCAGACGCAGACCCATAGTGCTTACAGGAAGCCTCTGCTTTGAGCAAAGCTATGCAGGCATTGAAGGCGATTCTGCCTCCGGAGCGGAGCTTGTAGCCTTGCTTTCTGCCATTGCAGAAGTGCCTGTGCGCCTTGACCTTGCCTTTACCGGTGCTTTAAGCCAATCGGGGCAGATTATGGCCGTTGGTGGCGTTACGCGCAAAATAGAAGGTTTTTTTAAGGTGTGTGCACGTCACGGCCTTACCGGCACACAAGGGGTGCTTATACCCCACGATAATGTAGAACACCTTATGCTTTCGCGCCGCGTGGTGGAGGCTGTAAGCCAAGGAAAATTTGCCATTTATCCCATAAAGCACATAGATCAAGCTTTAGAATTGCTCACGGGCATGCCTGTGGGTAAAAGAAATAAAAAAGACGGCTATACCGCACACAGCTTATATGACCTTGTAGATAAAAGGCTTGAAGCTTTACGCGAATACGCTAAAGACACTAAAAGCCCTAAATCTAGAGGAAGCCGTTCTTGAGTACGCAAAATACATCTACACAAGCTCTGCCCAAACGTAATACACAACTTTGCAAAGCTCTCATTTATGGCACGTCTCTTATAGTAGTTATGGGAGTTTCAAGCATTTTGCCTGTATTACCCAAAATAGCGCAAGACTTGCATATTTCCGAGACTTCCTTGGGCATTTTGATTTATAGCTTCACACTACCAGGCATTATATTAGCACCTGTGGGTGGTATACTCTCTGACCGTTTAGGCCGTAAAACCGTGCTCATACCTTGTCTTTTTCTTTTTGCCTTTGCAGGTATAGGTGCTTCGTTTGCACAGACTTTAAACGAGCTTATTTTTTGGCGCTTGCTACAAGGATCAGGCGCTGCATGCCTTGGAGTTCTCTATACCACCATTGCCGGAGATGTGTTCACAGATAAGGCCGAAAGGCTAAAAGTAATGTCGCACGCGGCGTCTATTTTAAGTTTTGGCATAGTGCTTTTTCCAAGCCTTGGCGGTATCTTAGGTGAAATAGGTTGGCAATGGTCTTTGCGACTTTCTGTGCTTGCCTTACCCGTACTCGGTCTTGGCCTTATAACAACATTACCCCCCATTGCCCGAAACGATATGCGCTCTTATGCGGAAAATACAAAGAAGATACTTTTGCAAAAAAAGTCTATTTTCTGTTTTTTACTCACATTTTGTGTTTTTTGTGTTCTTTATGGGCCTTTGGTAACATATTTTCCTTTGCTGGCCTCTTTGCAATACAACCTTTCCCCTTCGCAAATAGGCATACTCTTTGCTATTTCTGCCATAGGCACCAGTACGGCGTCGCTTCTCTTACCGCGATTAAATACACTTTTACCGCAAAAAAGTATGGTTATTATTGGCTCTTTGCTTTTTGCCTTCTCTATGCTTTGCTTTATATATTGGTCAAGCTCTTTTCCGTTTTGGGCATTAAGTCTTCCCATATTATTTTATGGCCTTGGGCAAGGTTTTGCCTATCCTAGTCTATTGAATCATCTAAGCACCCTAGCCCCCAATGCTGGACGCGGCGCCATAATGGCTGTGAATGGCACAACTTTGCGCCTTTCACAAAGTGTAGCCCCTTTTATTTGCGGCTATATGTTCCATGTGGGGAACTTTACGGCGGTTTTTTTCTTTGGCTTCTGTGCTGCAGTAACTATGCTTTTTATCATACCTTCCGCCTTCAAAAGCCAAGATGTTGACTTTTAATCAAAGAACCACTACAAAGAGCGAAATAAAAACGGGTATTACCATGAATAATTCAAAAAAAGACGCACTACTCACAGCCGCCAAAGAACTTTTTGGCGAATATGGTTATGTGGAAACCACATTCAAAAAAATTTCTGAAAAAGCAGGTGTCGCGCTTGGGCTTTTAACACACCACTACGGCAATAAAGAAAAGCTTTTTCTTGCGGCGGGGCTTGATGTTTTAGACAATTTTCTGGTGGCATTGCGTGATGCCACAGCCAAGGGCGAAACAGGCTTTGCCTCGGTCATGAATTTTTGTGAAGCCTATTTAGAATTTTCCATCAATGAAAACTCTCACTGGCTTGTGCTTGTGCGCTGTTCTCCTTATAGCGATATGAAAACAAAAATTGACCGCGAAACCATGACCAACACCTTCCAACAAGTACCGCAAGAACTTGAAATCCACCTACAACGTGGCATAGAAGACGGTTCCATTAGGGCAGATTTAAATGTGCTCGATACAGCTCAAGTTATATTATCGCTCATGGTTGGTGTAAACAGAACCCGCGTGCTCACTCCCTATGCCGGTGAATTTCTTTATAGCGAAGCCATAGATTTTGTGGCACGTTCTATAAAAAGCTAAATATATTTGCCCCAAAAAAAAGCCCTTGCACCCCATTTATAACGGTAAGCAAGGGTTTTTTTTATTATTAAAAAATTATTTATTTATAAAATTTTCTTGTATCACTTTATAAACTAAGGCATTACCAGTAGCGTTAAAATGAAAATCATCCAATATATAATTATCAACCAAAGTTTCAACAAGGCCGTTTTTTTCCACTTTGTCATATAACGTTGCGTTTACGTCTATAAAATTAGCGCACTGTTCTTTTTCGCAAAATTCTTGCCATAACGTTACGCCTCTATGATTTCTTGGTGCATATATAAGTTGCGATGGCCAAGGATATACAAAAACAGACATTTTAATATTGCGCGCGTCCAGCAGTTTTTTTAATTTTCCCATACTTGCAACAGCTTGATTAATGCCTCCTTCAATTCCCTCTGATCCATAATACGGAGAAGTCTTTACATGTGTCCATTGTGAGCGATTAGATTCAGTATTAAATTGTTCTGCGTGTATTTGTGTAGGGTAAAAATACTCGTAAACAATAAGATTAATAAACCATATATATTTAAAATACTTTTCAAATATATTGTTTCTTGCAGCAGTTTCCTTATCCACAGTCGCTGGAGGCGGCGGTGGCACTAAAGAAGTTTTAATATTTTTCTCTAATACTTTAGTGTCGTCAGGCGAAAGTTTATAAGTTATTGCTTCATCTTGAATATCACTAATATCAATACCAACAATAATATGCTTAAATGTAAAACCTTGTTGCAATAAATACGCAATCTTAGCATAATAAATACTTGGAGAATAACTTGAAACGCCTAAATTCGCTACACGTAATGACGGATTATTTTTAGCATAAAGACCCACAAAACTTTCTTCATACGTCATGCCCACAGCTTCAGTAAAGGAATCGCCGATAAAGGCCACATCATAATGCTTAGAAGCTGGTGTATCTTTTTGTGTACAAGAAATCTTAAAGCCATATTCATTGGTGCAAATAGGATATTGAATATTACCAAACCAAATATCATTATCTACATTGGGTTTTAAATCATGATGATAGATATCATGCCGTGTACCGGCAATAAATGCATCCTTTGGTTTTTGCAAAGTAAAAGGATCAAGCTTAAGGGCAGTTAATATAAAGTCTGTTGCTAAAAAAAAAGTACTTGTTACCAAGATAACTAGCAAAACATTACGAAAATATAGCATGTTGATCCTTGTAATATTTTTTTTACATGTTATATAAGCAATAAAACGTGATATTTATTTATTAATCATATTTTGTTCAATGGTTTTGTATAATAAAGCGTTCCCTTCTTTATTATAATGAACATCACCCAAAATATAGTATTTCTTTATAACATCTTTAAGAGACGTTTGCGCCATTGCATCATACAACGGAGGATTTAAATCTATAAAATTGGCACATTTTTCACGTTCGCAAAATTCTTTCCACACCATTACACCTTTATGGTCCACCGGTGCATGCATGAGCTGTGCTGGCCAAGGATATACAACCACTGACATTTTTATCCCATTGCTGTCCAAAAGTTTTTTAAGCTTAGCCATAACTTCCACAGCTTGTGTAACAGCACCCTCAATACCTCCAGCACCATATGTTGAAGGATTTTCTGTATGTGTCCAATCGGTTATATGGGGAAGTTTTTCATATTCAGCCAAAATTATTTCTGACGGAAAAAAGAATTCATGAACTATAAGATTAATATACCAAGTATATTTAAAATATTTTTCAAATATATTATTGTGTTTTGGCTTGTTTTCTTCATTAATTACAGGTTGAACTGCAGTTCCGGCAGAAGTAACTTCTTGCTTTTCCAAAACCTTTGTTCCATCAGCAGAAAGCTTATACAGTACACCTTCACTCCAAATATCACCCACATCAACAGCAACAACAATATGTTTAAATGTAAAGCCTTGTTTTAAAAGATAGGCAATTTTAGCATAATAAATGCTTGGAGTGTAACTTCCCACTCCCAAATTAGCAACACGCAAATCTGGATTATTGGTTGCAAAAAGTCCTACATAGCTTTGCTCATAAGTCATACCCAAGGCTTCGGTAAAAGAATCTCCAATAAAGGCTATATCATAATCTTTAGAAGCTGGTTCATTTTTTTGTGCACATGAAATTTTAAAACCATATTCATTGGTGCACAATTCATAGGAAATAGTCCCAAAAGTAACAATATCGCGCAAATTTGGCTTTAAATCATGATGATATATATCGTGTCGCCTACCAGGAATTATAGTTTTTACGGGTTTTTGTAACGTATAAGGATCAAGCTTAAGCGCAGTTAATATAAAATCTGTTGCCAAAAAAAGCATCGCTGTACTAAAAACAACTAAGAAAGTATTACGTATATATGACATAGTCCCTCCACTTATTCCATAACCTTACACAGAAAAGATAATAAACATATGTTTATTGAACCTTAAAACTTTGCTCAATGGCTTTATATACCATAGCATTGCCATTTTTATTATAATGCATATCACCCAAAAAATAATTTTCATGTAGCACATCTTCTAAAGAAGTTTGCTCCATTGCATCATAAAAAAAAGGATTGGCATTTATAAAATTTGCACATTTTTCTCTTTCACAAAATTCTTGCCACACCGTAACACCACGATGTTCCCTTGGTGCATATATAAGTTGTGCAGGCCACGGATATACCAAAACAGACATCTTGATATTATGCGCATCTAAAAGTTTTTTAAGCTTTGTCATGTTTGCAACAGCTTGGTTAATAGCACCTTCAAGTCCTGCATCGCCATAAAGGGGCGGATTATCCGTATGTGTCCAATTGCTGTATTTATGTAAATTGTCAAAAGAATGTGCTACTTTTTTGGTAGGATTAAAATATTCGTATATAACCAGATTGATGTACCATGTATATTTAAAGTATTTTTCAAATATACCTTTATTTTTTTTTACATTTTCCTCAACACTTTGTGCTGTTCCTGAAGGCGTTACCTTTTGTTTTTCTATGACTTTATTTCCCTCAAGTGTATATAATACACCTTCACTAGCTATATCACTGATATCAAGCCCAACAATCACATGCTTAAATGTAAAGCCTTGTTGTAAAAGATAGGCAATTTTCGCGTAATAAATAGCAGGAGAATAACTCGACACACCTAAGTTTACTACGTTTAACAATGGATTATTCTTAGCAAAAAGCCCCACAAAACTTTCTTCATAGGCCATACCCACCGCTTCGGTAAAAGAATCCCCCATAAAGGCTATGTCATAATTCTTGGCGGCGGTTTTTCCTTTATCATCACAAGAAATCTTAAAACCATATTCATTGGTACAAAGCCTATGATAATTATCGCCCCACGAAGCATCATTATCTACATTAGGTTTTAAGTCGTGATGATAGATATCGTGCCGTGTACCTTTTACAAAGGCACGCGCATTATTTTGTTTTGATAAAGGATCAAGTTTGAGGAATGTTAAAAGAAAATCCGCTCCCAAAAAAAACACAGCTGTCACAAGTATGATAATCATAGCGTTACGTATATATGACATATTTTCCTCAGAAGCAAAAAAAAGCTATGCTTACGCCAAAAAGGAATAAGCATAGCTTAAAAAATTAAAACAACAAAACTTTAAGCTTCCATGCCATTCACAGCACGAGCTAAGCGAGAAATTTTACGCGCAGCTTTTTTCCAATGTAAAGCGCCCTTGGTGGCAGCTTTATCAAGCATGGAGTTAGCAGCTACCAAGGCTTGGTTGGCAGCTTCTTTATCATTGGCTGTAATGGCAGCACGAACTTTTTTTACAACATTTTTCACACGGGTGCGAGCAGCGCGGTTACGCTCAGCACGCACA
>CAYJGS010000069.1:0-294 GCA_964369505.1 uncultured Desulfovibrionaceae bacterium
GTGGATTGTGTATGGAAGAAGATATTGGCAAAACTTTGCAAAAACTTGTTGACAGCGAGGAGCTTTACGTATAGACATTCTTCTTACCAAAGGGCAATTAGCTCAGTTGGTAGAGCATCGCCTTCACACGGCGGAGGCCACAGATTCAAATCCTGTACTGCCCACCAAGTAATGCTTTTCGTGACAAAGAGTATTATGGGCTGCAGATTTAAGTGGTTTTGAGTGCTTTGGATATTTTTGCTTGGGGATATTTTACTTGAGCAAATTTTATGGAGCGGTAGTTAAGACGGTTAT
>CAYJGS010000069.1:325-11091 GCA_964369505.1 uncultured Desulfovibrionaceae bacterium
CGCTAGGCGGGAGGTTCTAAAAAGCTTACAGCTATAAGTATGTTGGAAAAACTCTTTTTGATGGTTCGTCACCAAGGGGCTTCACCAAAAAGAGGGGCAATCAGATTGTCCTTTTAGGGGAAAGGGGTTTTCTTCCCCCCATAAGAATAACTCTTTTTTAAACGCCCTGTTAAAAAATGTTTTTAACGCGAGCCAGCGCTTCTTTTGTGTTTTCAGGAGAACCAAAGGCGGTAAAGCGCACATAGTTTTCGCCACTGGGGCCAAAGCCCACACCAGGGGTGCAAACCACTTGTGCTTTTTCAAGCACTTGCTGGAAAAAGTCCCACGAAGGCATATGCGCGCCATTGTGTTTGGGAGTGCGTGTCCATACATAAGGAGCGTGTTCGCCGCCATACACTTCAAGGCCCATATCAAGGAATGTTTTGCGCACACTGGCTGCTGTTTGCATATAGCCGTCAATCACAGCTTTTATTTCAGCTTTTCCTTCGGGGCTATACATGGCGGCGGCGGCTTTTTGCACCACATAGGGGCAGCCATTATATTTAGTGCATTGACGGCGGTTCCACATGGCATTTAGGTCAAGGGCAGCGCCTTTAACTTGTATGGTGGTGGGCACAACTGTATAGGCGCAGCGCAGTCCGGTAAAACCGGCGGTTTTAGAAAAACTGCGGAATTCAACGGCCACTTCTCTGGCACCTTCTATTTCATAAATACTGTGTGGCACATCATCACTGCGGATAAAGGCTTCATACGCCGAATCGTATAGGATAATGGAGCCATTATTTCTGGCATAATCTACCCAAGCTTTAAGGGCTTCACGGTTAAGTACGGTGCCGGTGGGGTTGTTGGGATAGCATAAATAAATAACATCGGGAGTTTCTGCAGGAAAGTCCGGCACAAAATTATTTTCGGCAGTGCAGGGCAAATAGATGAGTTTGCTCCAGCGTCCGTCGGCAAATGTGCCGGTGCGGCCGGACATGGCATTGGAATCTACATATACAGGATATACGGGATCTGTGACAGCAATACGCATGGTATCGGCAAAAAGTTCTTGAAAATTGCCCACATCGCATTTGGCACCGTCGCTGACAAATATTTCTGCGGCAGTGATATCCATGCCACGAGCTTTATAGTCGTTTTCCACAATGGCTTCGCGTAAGAAATCATAACCTTGCTCTGGGCCATAACCTTTAAAGGTGGCACCTTCGGCCATTTCGTCCACAGCTGCATGCAAAGCTTGAACAATTGCTGGTGATAAAGGTTTTGAAACATCGCCGATACCCAAAGAAATAACCTTGGCATCAGCATGTGCAGCTTGATAGGCGCGCACACGGCGAGCGATTTCTGCAAAAAGATAAGAACCCGGCAAACCGGCATAATGTGGATTTACTTGAAACATAATAACCTCTTTTTATATAATTTTTTACGTCTTAAAAAGTAACTACAATGTGCCTCTAAAAACTTCTATGGCTTCACCTGTCATAAACACATGGTCATTGTCGTCCCATTTGATATGCAAAGTGCCACCCAAAAGGTGCACATTAACGTCTCTGTCGGTAAGCCCAAGGCGCGCTGTCACACAAGCCACAGCGCATGCACCTGTGCCGCAAGCTTGGGTTTCGCCGGCACCGCGCTCCCACACACGCATACGCACATTTTTTTTGTCAATAATTTCTACAAATTCCACATTGATACGCTCAGGGAAAAGGGGATGATTTTCCAAGGGTGGGCCCACTTTTTCAATCTCAAGAGTGTCTAAGTTTTCGCCAAAAATCACCGCATGGGGATTGCCCATGGAAACGCAAGATGCGGTATAGGTTTTTCCGGAAACTTCCACAGGAATTTCAAGGGCTAAGTCGCCTTCATGTGTAACAGGAATACGGCTTGGCACCCATTCTGGTTTGCCCATGTCCACGGTGGCACCTACGGCTTTGCCATTTTCTACTTGCATGTGCAGTATTTTTATACCTGCCATGGTTTCAACTTTAAATTCAGTATCTTTTACCATGCCGCTGTCATAAGCATACTTGCCAACACAGCGTATGGCATTGCCGCACATTTGCGCTTCGCTGCCGTCGCTGTTAAACATGCGCATGCGCACATGGGCAATATCTGAGGGCATAATGAGCACAAGCCCGTCCGAACCTATGCCTTTATGTCTATGGCTTACTTTTTGGGCAAGGCTTGCCGGATCATCCACAGGATTTGACCTTGTGTCGATGTATACATAGTCGTTGCCGGCACCGTGCATTTTTACAAAATCCATATCTTTTAGCTCCTTATTTTGCGCGTGTAATTGTATAACCATTCAAGCCGCTTGGCAATATTTTTTACAAATGTATTTTACACCGCCTACCTGCGATATCTAAACCATAAATACCCCAAATACAAACCACCGGAAACACCGGTAAGCCCTGCCATAAGGCCTATGATAAAAAGTGTTATGTTCCAGTTTGTTATAAGCATATCTAGGGGGATATCAAAGGCAAGCATGGCGCTGACCACAAAACTGTGCACAAAGACAGCAGGCCAAATACGCATGCTTATTTTCACTCCCATAATGCCCAAAAAAAGGGCAAAAATACCGCTGGCAACAATGCGTAAAAAAGTAATATGTTCAATTGCTTGAGGTGTTGTAACTTTTTCTAAAGCTGCTCCTGCGCTGAACTGCACCACTGCATAAAATATGGCACATAAGAGAAAGAGCACAAAAAATTCAGAAAATCTACTTAGAAGGAAAGAAAGTATTTTTTTCATAAAGTTGTAAAGTTATTGGTGATTCGATAAAAAGTCGGCATAGCTTAATGTAAGGCCTTCTTCTAAATTGATGGAGGCTTGCCAACCAAGAGCGCGTATTTTGTCTATATGCAATACCTTGCGCAGGGTGCCATCGGGTTTGCTTGTATCTGTATGGATTTGCCCAGAAAAGCCCACCACTTTAGCTACAAGTCTGGCCAATTCCAAAATGGTCATATCCTCTCCGGTGCCTACATTGATATGTTGCTCTTGGCTATATTTTTGCATTAATACAATACAGGCATGGGCTAAGTCGTCCACATATAAAAATTCGCGGCGCGCTTTGCCACTGCCCCAAATGCTTACTGAAGGCGCATGAGCCATTTTTGCTTCATGGAAACGACGGATGAGCGCAGGTATAACATGTGCATTTTCAGGGTGATAATTGTCGCCTGGCCCATAAAGATTTGTGGGCATAACGCTTATGGCGTCAAAACCGTATTGCCGCTTATAGGCTGCACACATTTCAAGACCGGCAATTTTAGCCAAGGCATAGGGCTTGTTGGTGGGTTCTAAATATCCGGAAAGTAAATATTCTTCGTGTATGGGTTGTGGGCATTCTTTGGGGTAAATACAAGAAGATCCTAAAAAAAGCAGTTTTTTTACACCTTGCACCCAAGCATTATGGATGAGCGCATTTTGCATTTGTAGATTTTGATAAATAAATTCTGCAGGTTGTGTGTTGTTTGCATAAATGCCTCCCACTTTTGCTGCGCAAACAAACACATACGCCGGGCGTTCTGTGGCATAAAAATCTGCCACGGCTTTGGCATCGCATAAATCCAATTGGGCGCGAGAGCGTAATAGCAGATTGTCATACCCGTTTTTTTTGAGTGCGCGGCATATGGCCGAACCCACAAGGCCATTATGCCCGGCCACAAATATGGATGCGTCTTTTTGCATAGGGTATTATTCTTCCGATTCGTGACGTCCATATACGTCGTCAAAGCGCTGTATATCGTCTTCTCCCAAATACGCACCGGATTGTATTTCGATAATTGCCAAGGGGATAATGCCCGGATTTTTTAAGCGATGCTTACATGTGGGGGGAATGTATGTGGATTGATTTTCGCTCAAAAAGAACGTGTCTTCATTGAGTGTAATTTCTGCAGTGCCGCTCACCACCACCCAATGCTCTGCACGATGGTGGTGCATTTGCAAAGAAAGACTGGCGCCGGGATTTACCACAATGCGCTTTACCTGAAAGCGTTCATACATGGCAATGCTTTCATAATAGCCCCAAGGCCGAAAAACTCTTTGGTGTAAAAGAGATTCTTTGCGCCCTTGAGCTGCCAAAACATTCACAAGAGTTTTTACATCTTGAGTATTGCGTCTGGAGGCCACAAGCACAGCGTCGGCTGTTTCTACCACCACCATATCTTCAAGGCCAAGGGTGGCCACAAGGCGAGAGCCTGAGTGTATATAAGAATTTTTTGTTTTGTGGGCAAGCACATCGCCATAACTGACATTGCCGTGGGGGTCAGCCACAGAAGAACCCAATTCATAAAAAGATTCCCAGGTGCCAAGGTCACTCCAATGCACATTTAAAGGTAAAACTGCTGCAGCTGCTGTGTGTTCCATCACCGCGTAATCTATGGATTGTTCTGGGCAAGAAGAAAGCGTTGTGGCGTCTGGGCGGATAAAATCCACATCTTGTTTGCGCAAAGCCCAAGCGTGGCGGCAAATATCCGCCATATCCGGCATAAATTTTTCAAGCTCGTTTAAATATGCGTCAGCCCGAAACATAAACATGCCGCTATTCCATAAATATCCACCTTCTTCTAGCATAAGCTCTGCATCTTCAATGCAAGGCTTTTCAATAAATCTAGCCACACGGCGCACTTCGCTTTGCGTTTTACCCCTTTCGTCTTCTGTGGGATCTAAAAGCTCACCGTATTGAATATAGCCATAGCCGGGATGGGCTGATTCAGGCGAAATGCCAAAGGTAACAAGGAAATTTAATTCAGCAGCTTCGCGTGCTTCTGCCACGGCGTCAATGAGTGCGTTGTCGGGGGTGAGAGCATGGTCAGAGGGCAATACCAAAAGTATGGCGTCTGCATCGGCTTCAAGAGCTGCCAGAGCCACAAGGGCTATGGCCGGAGCTGTGTTGCGGGGTTTGGGTTCAAGAATAATTTTAGGAGCTCGATTGCCGGGGATTTGCAGGTCTTGCACCATGGCTGCTGTAAAAAAACGGTGTTCTTCGTTGCAGATGATAATGGGGGCGCCAACGCTTCTTTCGTATTGGCGCTGAATGTATTGAACTCTTTGTAACGTTTGCGTAAAAAGTGAAGGAGTATTGGCGGCATATTCCATAAATTGTTTAGGGTAGAGTGAACGTGAAATGGGCCAAAGGCGTGAACCGCTACCTCCACAAAGTATGACCGGATGTAACATAAATAAAACCCCTTAAAAAATTTATTAATTTTTTTATATGTATACATGTAGCCGCACCATTGACAATAAGTTCCATAATGTCATGACCCATGCTAAAGGTCAAGTTTTAAAGTGCTGAATTATTTTAGACCTTTTGGGCGCATTGCTACTTTTACAAAATAGTGCTATATTGTTGCACGTTTTGTAACTATATTTTTTTTGTTATACTTTAAGGATGCATATATATGGAATCTAAAATTTCTGACCTGCAAAATACTTGCTCTCATAGTGAGCCCAAAGATATTTCTGTGTCTATTTCTCCGCATGATAAGGGTCAGGAAAATATGTCTTTTTCAGAATTTGATCTAGAATCGTCGTTTTCTCATAATATGACGTGCGAACCTGAAGCCACATTGCCTGCCATATCGCTTGCTGATTTACCCTTACTTTTGCAAAAAGCTTGCGCCAATGCCAAATGGACAAGCCTTATGCCCGTACAAAGGTTAGCTTTACCATATTTGTTGGAAAAAAGAGAGCTTATGGTGCAATCGCGCACCGGCAGCGGCAAAACCGGTACGTACTTATTGCCGCTCCTAAAGCATCTGGATGCCGAAAAAAATGAAGTGCAAGGCCTTGTGCTTGTGCCAACGCGTGAACTTGCTGTGCAGGTAGAGCGCGAAGCGCGCACCCTTTTTGAGGGTACAGGCTTAAAGGCCGTGGCTGTATATGGGGGCGTTGGTTATGGTAAACAAAACGAAGCTTTGCGTACAGGCGCACAGCTTGTGGTGGGCACACCTGGGCGTATTTTAGACCATTTATTGCGGCGTAGTTTAACTTTAGAAAAATTACGCATGCTCATTTTTGATGAAGCAGACCGCATGTTGTCCATAGGTTTTTATCCGGATATGAAGCAGGTACAGCGTTATTTACCCAAAAAATTTATAGCAACCTGTTTGTTTTCGGCCACATATCCGCCACACGTATTGCGTTTGGCGGGGGAATTCATGGAATCTGCCGCCATGCTTTCGCTTTCAGAAGTGCATGTGCACGTGCCAGAGGTGCAACACAGCTATTGCCTTTGCAAAGCCATGGATAAAGATCGCGCCCTCATACGCCTTTTAGAGACAGAAAACCCCACTTCGGCCATTATTTTTTGCAATACCAAGGCCAATGTGCATTATATTGCTGAAGTTTTAAAAGGCTTTGGCTATGATGCCGATGAACTTTCTGCCGACCTTTCGCAAAGCCGCCGTGAAAGGGTTTTGCAAAAAATCCGCTTGGGCACTCTGCGTTTGCTGGTGGCCACAGATGTAGCAGCACGCGGTATTGATATTCCGGAATTATCTCACGTATTTTTATACGAACCCCCCGAAGACCACGAAAGCTATATCCACCGTGCGGGACGCACCGGGCGAGCAGGTGCCGCCGGCACAGTTATTTCTTTGGTGGATGTGATGCAAAAATTAGAGCTTGAGCGCATAGCCAAGCGTTTTTCGGTGCCCTTGGTGCATAGGGAAACCCCCTCAGATACGCAAGTGAGCCAAGCTGTGGGGCAGAGGGTGCTTGCTTTGCTTGAAGCGCGTAATCGTAAGCTCACAGGGCTAGAGCGCGAGCGGCAACGCCGTTTTGTACCTATGGTTCGTGTGTTGAGCCAAGGTGGGGATCTTGCGGCGCTTGATGCAGCGTGTACAGCGCAACCGGATGAAGAAAATTTTGCTTTGTTGGCCATGCTTTTAGATCAGTGCTATCAAGACAGCTTAAAGCAAAATATTTCCATACCGCAGGAAAATAATCAAGCGCATGCGACTAAGGCAAGCCATGAAAAAAAGGATGGATCTGCGCGTAAAAATGGCCAACGTAAAAGGCGCCGTAGCCAAAAAACAAAAAATACCGGCGAAGGTGATCAGCATGGGTAATGTGCAAAAGCTTCGCTCTTTTCAGGAAAATGTAAGCGCAGGCCCGGTAACTCGAGTGTGCGCTCCTGAAGAAATTGTGGATAATTTTGTAAAACTTTTGGAAGGCGCTGATTTTTCACAAGAATTGCGATGTCTTAAGGTTGGGCGCTTTAATATGCTTTTGCGCCGTAATATGTTTTTAGAGCTAAAAGCCACCTATGCCGGTCTTTGGGCATTGGCACTTGAGCGTTCTTTCCCTGAAACGGGTAAGGATATTTTTGACATATTTGTGCAAAGCTATACAGCCTCTATGTCTTCGAGCGATAGAATGAGTATGCAAAATAAAATAAATGATTATAGAGATATGGCGCTTAATCACGGTGATAAAGATTTTAGCCATATAAGCAAGCACCTTCTTTCTTTTGGTAAAGTGCCCGTTGTAGAAATGAAGGCCGAAGTTTTGCGTTTATCTTTAATTTTGCGTCAGCATTATATTTTTCTTTTTGAACGTCTGGTTTAATAATATGCGGCATATAACTTCCCCAGCGGAATTTACCCTTGCAGATTCTGCCCACATGGGCACGGCTTTGACCATAGGCAATTTTGACGGTGTGCATATGGGGCACCAAGCTCTTCTTGCGCGTACTCTTGAAAAAGCCGCACAGTCAAAGCTTGTGGCGACAGTGGTAACATTTTGGCCGCATCCTCTTTTGGTGCTTGCCGGTGCGCGCGCACCGGCCATGCTCATGACCAAGGAAGACCGTTTACGCCGCTTTGCCGCTCATGGCATTGGATTAACCCTTGAGATGCCTTTTACCAAAAATATTGCTGCGTTAAGCCCCGAAGAATTTGTGCAAATGGTGCTTGTGCCCCTGCAATGCCGCCAGCTTATCATAGGCTATGATTTTTCACTGGGTAAGGGGCGTGTCGGAAATTTTGAAGTATTGCAAGAGCTTGGTTTGCGTTATGGCTTTGCGGTAGAACAATTGGCACCCGTTATTGTTAATGACGCGGTGGTTAGTTCAACGCGTGTGCGAAACCTTGTGCGCTCCGGTGATATGTGGGATATCCACCCTTTGCTTGGGCGCTATTATCAGTTGGAAGGGCAAGTTGTGCATGGGCATGGGCGCGGCACCGGCCTTGGTTTTCCCACTGCAAATATGTGCACAAAGCATGCATTTTTACCCAAAGAAGGCGTGTACGCCACATGGCTTGTGGATTCTTGTCAAAATCCTTTGCCCGCTGTGACCAATGTGGGTTTTGTGCCCACATTTGGCAATGATGATTTGTCCATTGAAAGTTTTATTTTACAAGGCGAACATAATTTGTATGAAAAAGATGTGAGCCTGCATTTTGTGCAACGTATCCGCGATGAGCAAAAATTTGCCCACGTGGGCGAGTTGAAAGAGCGCATTGCCAAGGATGTTGCTTTGGCAAGGGATATTCTTGCCACAGCCCCCTTACCCTAATCCGTTCGCGGCGGCGGATACAATGCACGAGTAAGCAAGTGACTCGTGCCCGCCTTGCTCACTCGATAGCTCGCTACCGCTCGAGCCTCCCGGCAGGTTAAGGAGGATGAGTTCGCTTGTTACTCGAACTCCCTTTTTTGAGCGGGTAGTGGATATGTTGATTTTTATGAAAGTTGTTTGCTAGAGAACCAATAAGGTATATACAATATGTTTAAACGCAGAAAAATGGGGCCGCTCATATCGCCCAATTGTTCAAACTATGGCTTGCGTTATCTTTTGTTTATGGCCGTGCTTGCCTTTGTGGCTTCGGCGTATTGGTGGCATTTCGACAAGCAGTTGGCAAAAATTACTGCTAAATCTGCCGAAGAAAATGCTGTTCAACATGCTCAAGTATATGCCATTAATAACGAACACGGGCTTTTTTCTGCAGAAGATATGGCAAAACTTACGGATATGCGTGAGGCTTTTAAAGCAGAATGGGGCATACCCCTCTATATTCATGTGAGCCCCGAAATATTACAAGTTCCTGAATTCGAACCACATACGTTATATGTGGGCGCCGGACTTAAACACAACGAAGCCGTGATTATTTTTCCGCCTTTGTTAAAAAAAGCCTTGGGGACAGTGCCAAAAATCGGTGAAAATATAGACGAATTGCCTGATAAGGCCGAAGGTATTCGCCTAGAAACAGAAGAAAAGCTTGCGCAATGTTTGCCCCAAAACACTTTGGCGCATTGCCTTGATGCGGCCGCATCTTCTTTATGGAAAGCTATGCAATGAAACACGTACATATTTTTGCTGACGGTTCTTGCCTTGGGAACCCGGGCCCAGGCGGTTGGGCGGCCATATTGCGCCTTGTCACTACCGGTGTTGAAAAAGAACTTTGTGGCGGCTATGCCAAAACTACCAATAACCGCATGGAAATTATGGCTGTTTTAGAAGCGCTCAAAGCCTTGAAAGAACCTTGCCTTGTGGATGTGTATTCCGATTCGCAATACGTGTGCAATGCCATAAAAAAAGGTTGGCTTTCATCGTGGCGAAAGAATAGTTGGATAAATGCCAGCAAAAAACCTGTGAAAAATCGCGATCTTTGGGAGGCCTTTTGGCCGCTCTTAACTAAACATAATGTGACATTCCATTGGGTGCGAGGTCATGCCGGCCATGCAGAAAATGAACGTTGCGATGTTTTGGCAAAATCTCAAGCTGGCTTGCCTAATTTACCAAAAGATGTGGGCATGGTATCAGCGGATTAGTTTTTTTAGGTTATTTTTATGCACGAAGTGGAACTTTTATGGTCAGGTCTTATTAAGCCCATGTTACGCTTGCTTTTGGGCATGAGCTTGGGTCTTTTGCTTGCCAATATTTTAGAAGCCTTACGTTGGACACAGGCCTTGGCACGTTTGGCTTCACCCTTGGCACAGGCTGCCCATTTAAGCGACGTTTCGGCGGCGGCTTTTTCCACAGCCTTTGTTTCACCAGCGGCAGCCAACGCCTTATTGGCAGAAGAATTTGAAAAGGGCACTTTGTCGCGCAAAGAAGTAGTGCTTTCTAATATTTTTAACAGCTTGCCATCCTTTGTAACCCATACTCCTACCATATTTTTGTTCACTTATCCTGTGCTCGGCTTTCCAGCTGTTATTTATGTGGCCATTACCTTAACAGCCGCTGTGGTGCGAACTTTTTTAACCATTGTATTTGCAAGATTTTTATTGCCCAAAAGAGACAAAGGTTGTGTGGTTTGTCATTTGGATACCACAAAGGTGACCTTTAGCGAAGCGACGCAAAAAGCTTGGAAGCGCTTTAAAAAAAGATTGCCCAAGCTCATATATTTTACCGTGCCTGTGTATGCTATTGTATATACATTGCAGCGTATGGGCGCCTTTCAGCATGTGGAAAAGTGGCTTGCAGAACACGCTTCATGGATCCCCTATGTGGATGCAGAAGCCCTTGGCATTGTGGCTTTGCACCTTGCGGCAGAGCTTGGCGCAGCTCTTTCTGCAGCCGGAGCTTTATTGCATGGGGGATCTCTTTCTTCTGAACAAGTGGTGTTGGCACTGTTGGTGGGGAATATTTTGTCCACACCGGCGCGAGCCATACGCCATCAATTGCCCTCATATTCCGGATTTTTTTCACCAAAGCTTGCTTTGCAATTGGTGCTGACCAATCAAACATTTCGTGCTGCCAGTTTGGTTGTACTCACCATGGTATATGCATATATTGTACACTAAGGAAT
>CAYJGS010000070.1:0-11086 GCA_964369505.1 uncultured Desulfovibrionaceae bacterium
ATGGTAAAATTTTAAAAACCTCTTGAGTTAATCTCAGGAGGTTTTTTTTGTGCACTTTATGCGTATATGTTTTTTATTGTGTAAAGATTATAAGGATTATCTATGTGTATTACCAATCAGCGGGTTTTCCCACAAGGCCGCGTGGAATGTCTTTTCCAAAGGTGAAGCGGGCAGGTTGTTCTTCTTGTTTAAGTTTTTGTTTGCCAAAGGTACGTAATTCTTTACGTATATTTTCTTCGTCACAGCCTTCGTGTAATACCACAAAAGCTTTTAATTGATGGCCTTCTTCAGGACGCATAAGGCGTACAACGCATTGTAAAACAGAAGGGTGTTCGTTAAGTATTTTAGCCACATAATCAGGAAACACATTGACACCGCCCACTTGCACCGCAGAATCTTTTCTTCCTTGGGGCAAGAGTTCTCTATCGTTTTTCCAGTCTATACTATCTTGCAATTCAAAATCTCTGGTGCTCAAATCCGGAAAAGTGCGGCGTACCACGTCGGAGCTTTGGGCATCTTTAGGGGCTATGTGTTCAAATTGTGGCAGTAGGGCAAAGTATCCCCCGGGTTTTTGCCTACAACACATAACGCCCATTTCTGAAGAACCAAAAAACTCTACAAGGTGTAAACCTATGGACAAGAGTTGTTCAAAGTTTTCTTGAGCAAAAGGGGCAGAACCGGCAATTAAAAAGGCATTTTTGGGTTTTAGGCGCTCTAAGTATTCTGCTTCGTGCAGACGGCTTAATTCGGCCATACGCGCGTAAATAAAGGGTACTGTGACCACCAAGTCATTTTCTTGAATTTGGTGGAATATGGCTGTGGGTATGGGCGCTTCTAAGCGTATGGGAATGTTTAATGAAAGAGGTAATAAGAGCCCAAAGGTAAATCCATATAAATGTTGCAGAGGAGCTGTTACAAGAGCACTTTTGCGACCTTCCACAAGGGGCACAATTCCCATGAGTTCTTGGCGTAAATGTTCTTCAGGGTGCATGCAAGGTTTTGGTGTACCTGTAGAACCTGAAGTAAAAAAGGTTACTGTGTTTTCTTCTGCACGCCATTTTTTATACATGGCTTCTGTATAATTACCAAAATGTTCACTTAAAGGTGGTAAGGGGGCTTCTATATTGAACATAGCCATAAATGTTTTAAGCATGGCTTGCATTTCTTCGTGTGAACATCCATCGCTGGCAAAGCTTTGCTCGGCAAATATGTGTGGTGGTACCCAAGTGTGTGCCTCGGGGGAATATTTGCTGCGTTGACTATGCAATATGGATTGTAAAATATGCAAAAAAGCTTCGTTATCAAGGCGAGCTATGGCGTCTAAGGGAGCTGTTTTCATTATTCACCTATTTTAATGGTAGCATGGCAATTACTTTGCACATGATGGCAATGTATGGATTTTTTTGCAGAATTTTTAAAAACGTAATGGCTTTCTAGGGCGTATTGTAAAGAAGTTTTTTCTTCGGCACCTTCTTCTTGCGCGGTATTCCAATGGACTGAAATGGTGGGGAGATCTGCTTGCTCTTTGCCCACAAGAAAGAATACAGAACCTTCTTCAGGTGGTATATTAACGGCATTTTGTACATATTTACACGTCCTTATCATGCGCGCGTCGTATTCTTCTATGCAACCCACAAGCACATACTCTGCTCTTTGTGAGTGGATGAGTGTGCTTGCTGCTTGTAATGCGCCGGCAAAAGACATGGAAAACTGATTCACGGTTTGGCAGGGGCCTTGCAGTCCATGATATAAGCTTAAAAGGCCAGCTCCCATATTATTCACCGCGTGGGAAAAGGCTGTGGGTGAAGAAAGGCGCGGGCCATTATCTAAAATGGTATCAATAAAGTCCATGCTCATTTGCATGCTTGGGTAGCTTGTGCCAATGACAAGGCCTATTTGGGTTTTATCCATAACAGGTGCATTTTCTAGGGCAAAAGCACTGGCAAGCAAACCCATACGGGCATAGCGTGGAATTCTGCGCATGGGCATTTTGGGAAAAATACTTTGTAGTTTTTCACTTTCTTCTTTACCAAATGTAGAAACTTCGTCGCGGTCTATATCAGAAAAATATACCGAACCAGAATGGAGTATGCTGATATTAGGTGAAAAATTCATGCTAAGCTCCCTTAAGAATAAGCGCTGCATTGGTTCCACCAAAACCCAGTGATGTGGAAAGGGCATAGTTTTTATCTATAGCCGTGCGGGTGGTGGTGGGCATAAGGCCAATTTCAGGGTCCATATGTGCAAAGCCTTTAGTGGGCGGAACGTATTTTTGTTGCAAAGCGAGCAGTGAAAAAATAGCTTCTAAGGCACCGGCAGCACCAAGGGTATGCCCGGTAATACTTTTGCTGCCCCATATGGGGGTATGGGGTACATGGGTGCGGAAATACGCCCCTTCAATTCTGTCATTTTCAGGTGTGGCGGTGCCGTGGGCATTGACAAAGGCAAGGTCGTCAAAGCCAATATGGGCTTGTTTTAATGCTGCCTGAATAGACATGTGTAGGCCACGGGCTTCAGGGTGCGGTGCGGTAAAATGGTGGGCATCGGCATGGCCGCCATAACCGGCAATATAGCCCAAGGGCGTGACGCCACGGGCTTTTGCATGTTCTGTTTTTTCCAGCACCAAAATGCCTGCAGCTTCGCCAAGGTTAAGGCCTGTGCGCTGTCCGTCAAAGGGGCGGCAAAGCTCTTTGCTATAAATCATGAGCCTGCCAAAGCCGGTGTGGGGGACAAGGCTTAGGGCGTCTGCTCCGCCGCAAAGCACCATATCGCACTGCCCATGTAAAATCATGTCCATGCCAAGGCCAATGGCGTCAGCGCCTGAAGTGCACGCATTGGCAATGGTTAGGGCAGGGCCCAAAAAGGTGTACTGCTGGGCTATGCTTAAAGCAAGATTAGATGTAAAATATTCTTCTACATCTGTAATTTCAGTTTGGTTGTTCAGACCGTCTCTTCCGGCATTATAGCCCTCCCAAAAGTGCAGAGCACTGCCGGATGTTGTGCCAAGAACAACACCAATTTTTTGCTTTTGATCCGCAGGCACATGATTTTCTTTCGTGCTTGAAGAAGAAATCTTTGCTTGGTGTAAAGCTTTTTCGGCAGCAAAAAGCGCTAAAGACAGAGTGTCCCTAGAAGAAAAATGCCTTTTACCGGCAAAAGCTTCGTCGGGTGCTGCAAAAAAAGGATAGGGCATGGTTTCTTTATATAAGATAGTTGGTGGCGAAAGGACAGTCTCTGCGCTCAAAAAATTTGCCAGATCAGAACCTGCCGCACACACAGCGCCCATGCCACTTACACAGACTGAATGTTGTTCTTGTGGTGTATGCATAGTTTTTTATGACTTTTCAGTAATTGAAAGAATATATTCTGCCAATACTTGTATAGATACAAAAACCTTACGTGCTGTTGCTGAATCTTCAATGACCACGCCAAAGTTTTGCTCTAGCATAACTACAAGTTCCACAGCGTCAAGGGAGTCAAGCCCAAGCCCATCTTCGCTAAAAAGAAGCATATCATCTTGAATATCTTCAGCTTTAACACCTTCGATGTTTAGGGTGCTGACAATGTCCTGTTTTAATTTTTCTTTACATTCTTGTAGTGTCATTTTTTTCCCACATGTCTAAAAAGTTAAAAAAGTGATATGGATATTCTTGCACCATATCTTCCATAATGGCGGCAAAACTTTGCGCGCACTTACGCAATTCTTCACGATTACGGCGTAAGTTGTTGGGAACGTGCAATATTTCTGATTTTACACCGTGAACTAAACCGTCGGTAAGCACGCTAAAACTTACAATAAGCGGAACCTTTGTAATGGAGGCTAACACATAGGCTATGGTGGGCAGCTGTATGGTGTCTCCTAAAAAAGTTACGTCTATGCCTGTATCTGCTGTATCAGTAATTCTGTCTCCTCCAATACACACAATTTCCTTGCGTTGCAAGGCTGCAGTAATGGCAAATGAAGCTTCCACCCCATCTCTGGAGTTGATAACGCGCATGTCGTGCTTATCTTTTTGTTTTTCATGTTCAAAATAATGCCTGTCATTATCTTCTTCGTGTACCCATTGTACTATATTTACCGGGCGATTGAGCCTTTCGACACCGGCAAGCCCAAGCTGCCAAGCGCCAATGTGACCTGTAAGGATAATACAGCCTGAATCCTTGGGTAGATTGTCTTTGATATATTCGCGCGAGGCCGATGTGGTAGTAACGGAATCTTTGCCTAAAATGCCCAAGGCTATACGCTGTAAAAGACCTTCGGCAAAGCATAAATACAATTTATAGCAATGTATCCATCTACTAAAAGCATTGGCTTCGGGGAAACGGCGTGAAAGATAGGGGTAACTGCGCTTACGCACCGAGGGTAAAAGAGAATAATATAAAACAACGAATCTAATCGAAATTTTTGCTAAAAAAAGTAGACGCATGCGCACCATGAAATAAAAAATTTCATGCTGAAAACGCGAACCAAGACTTTTCCCTGGACTGTTCATGCTGTTAAATCCTTTTTACGAATATATAACGTGCAAAGCCAAACTATTATGCCCATGGTTATACCCACCAGCGGAGCAAGAACTATGGCTCCTAAAAACCATTCTAAAATACGTTGCCAAATTTCATGGCCTAAAGTTTGTATGGAAAATTCTGTAAGCCATGTTCCATGGCGCAACCTATAGCCTACAAGTATACATAAACCCGGTAAAAAAGGCGGCCAACTGAGGGGCATTATAGCAAGAGCTGTTAAACGGTCAAGATGCCATTTTTGTATACAAAAAAGTAAGAGAATGCACTGTAAACCCAGTATGGGCAGAGTGCAAATACCTAAAGATACTGCTGCAGAAAGGCTTATATTAAAGGGTCTTGTGTCTTTAAGAAGGCGTTGCAAAGATTGCAAAGGTGAAAGCAAGGAAATATTGCCTTCTACATCTAAAGAATGGTGCTTAAAAGGAATGGGCACAAGGGCGCGTATGGTAAGGCGCGTATTGAGTAAGCTTATGCGATAATTATCGGCAAAGCTTTTAAAATGCGAAATGCGTTCTTCTTGTTGCTGGTACAATACACGTATGGGAATATCTTCTATGGCAAAGCCTGCCCATGCGGCTTGTACGAGTACTTCCACTTCAAAAGAATAACGGCTTTCTTTTAAGGGTAAGCATAAAAAAGCTTCTAAGGGATAGGCGCGAAAACCACTTTGCATATCGCCCACCTTGGTGCCCGTTTGCACAAACATCCAAAAAGCCGATACAGCCCTGCCCACACGCGAAGCTCTGGGAATATTTTCTACGGTAAAATCACGCGAACCCACAAAAAAAGCGTGTGGTTTTTGTTGTATACCTTGTAAAAAGAGCGGTATGTCTTCGGGATAATGCTGATTATCTGCATCAAGGCTTATCATATGGCTAAAACCTTTGGCGTGCAGTTCTTTGGCAGCTCTTTGCAAAGCGCATCCCTTGCCCATATTTTGCGGCTGGCGTAGAATATGTACATCTAAGTCTTGTACATTTTCGACGCCATTGTCGGTGGAACCATCATCAATGATCCACACTTCGGGGCACTGTTCATTGCATTCTTTAAGAGCTCTTTCCGCCACATGGCGTATGGTTTGCCCATGATTATACAAAGGTATAACAATGGCAATTTTTATGGCAGTTTCATGGTGGTTCATGCAATCAAGCCCTGCGCCCAACGTTGGCAGAATTTTTTATAAAATTCAGGTGCTTCCAAAAGTAACTTGTCGTTAAAATCCAACATAAGTTGTATGGTGTGCCCCTTGGTATGGCATACTTCGTTTTGATCTAAAATACGGTATTCAAATTCCAAGAGTGCTGCTTCATTCCATAAAAGAGAAGACTCAATGATATATGTGTTATTATAGCGCAAAGGCTGCATAAAATCGAGCGTGAAGGTTTTTAAAGGAATGTTTACTTCATTATCAAAAAAATCAAAAAGAGTTACATTATGGTGGGCAGCCATATCTTCGCGGCCGTCTTCTAGCCACGAAGCATAGCGGCCGTGCCACATATATTTGATTTGGTCCACTTCGTCAAAACGCACGCGGCGTTCTATGCGGCGCACCAAAGGGGGATGGGCGCGTTGAGTGGGGCGTTTTCTCATGCTTTTACTCCTATGAAGCGGAATTTTGCAGCCAGTGCATCATCAGCCATAATGGTGCAATCCCACACATGTGGATCTTTTTCTAGTACGGTACAAACAATATGTTTTTCAGGCAAAATAGGCATGGAAAATTTAGCCTGAGAAACTTCTTGCAAGCGTATAGAGGTGCCGCTTCCTTCTGCAACAGTTACTTCTGCCATGAGTATTTGTATGATGGCCGGCAATACGGGCATGTCGGGGAAATGCCCCTGAAAGGCTATAAAGTCTGAAGGCAGATCAAAATGTTTTTGCCAGCCTTGCTTTTGCCCGTCAATAAAGGGTGTGGCAGCTTTTGCATGATGCATAAGCTGTGCGCGCATGTTTATTTTTTCCATGTGGTATCCTTTATGTGCAAAGAGCTTTTATCGTGAATATTGGTGAATGTATAGCTACCATTGGCAGCGCCATCGGGGTTTTTTATGTAGAGCCATTCTTCAGGTAAAGTGTTTTGACTTGTGAGTATATGGGCGAGCAAGCGGGCACTTGTATCGGCTATATACTGCATGGTTGTATTGGGAAAAACAGGGCTTTCTAAAGCTGCATCAAGGGTGCATTGTACTTGTTTTTTTGTATAGGTGCACTCGGCAAAGCGCTTTCCTTGCAAGAAAACAAGGCCGAGCTTAGCTATGCTTTCTTGTGATGTTTCTTCGGCAGTTCCGGTATTTTTTGGTGGTGCAATTTTTTCAAGGCCGGCTAAAAGTGGTAAGGTAAGATCTTCTTTTTTATACCAAATAGCATAGGCTTTAGCTTCTTTTATGGCATCACTTGTACCCATATATAATGGATAGGTAGCACTGGCACAAGCGCTTAAGAGCATACAGCATAGCGCACATAGGGGAGCGCACAGGGAAGCACATAGGGGAGCGCATATATATTTTTTCAATATGTTCATACTCTTTCCTTACATAGTCGCGGTAATAGCCAAAGAGATATGGGCATTTCTACCAATAAGCCCACAAAAACCACATGCCCCATGGATTGTAAGGCCGGATGCGAAGCAAAGGCCAGCATGCCCATACTCACACAGGCTGTGAGCGAAGAAACCAAGATGGCCCTGTCCATTTGCAAGGGTATTCCTTTGGCTAAATGGTGTGTAGCCATAATACCGTGGTCAATGGAAAGACCGAGCACCAAGGGCATGGCCGCAAGGCTTGCCAAAGTTAAAGGTTTTTGTAAGGCATACATGCTGGCAAGGATACAAAAAAGTGCTCCCGCTGCCGGCAGAGCCGCCAACACGGTTTGACCTATATTTTTGAAGCAGAAAAAAAGCAAGACCAAACAAAAGGCAAACATGAGCGGAATATAGCGGGCTTCTGTATAAAAAACGCCGCTTAAGATTTTTTCTAAGCCATGTGGTGTAAATAAAGTAACATGGCTTAAGTCTACACCTTGTGCCAATGCACTAAGCTCTTTGCCCTGTAAATCTGTTTCTACAATAATGCGGCTTTGCACCATGTCTTTGTGCGCATAGGGCTGCAAAAGACTGTGAACGGCATTTTGAAAAGGCCCTGCTTGTAGTTTTTCCAGCGTTATAGCTTCAGGTTTTTCATGCCAAAAAGCAAGGAAGGGAGCGAATATTTGCTTTGGGTCCAATCCATTATGTACGGTGGAAAAATTTTGTGTAATGAATTCTGTGTTTTTTGTTATAAAATTTTGCCAGCGTTCCATATTTTTTTGCATGGTTGCAGCGTTGGGCACAAAGGTTGCCATGCTTGTAATGCGCACTTTAGGCAGGTTTTTTTGCAAAGCGTTTTGCAAAGAATCTGTTTTTTCTAAGGCGCTTGTGTTATCTTTGGCGTCCACTAAAATCAGACTTGGGCTTAAAAAATGCCATATATTATTGAATTTTATGCTGTCATCTTGAATGTTTTGCATGTCGGCTCCCATGCTTTTGGGCGAAACATCCATGGGTAAGAGGGCAAAAAATACACTGCTCACAAAACCTAAGCAAAGCCCAAGGCATATGGTGGGCCATAGCTTAGGAAAAAGCTGAGGGTGCGCTTGATTATCTGTGTGATTTTTCTGGGGTTTATCAAAACCGGGACACAGGGGCAAAATAAATAAAGCCAGTAAAAAGCCAGAACCAAGGGCGGCTATGGCAAAGGCTGAGAGTTGGCGCACGGCAGGAATGGCCGAAAATAATAATAAAGCAAATCCAGAGGCATTGAGTAAAAAACCCTGAAAGAGCGGGGCGCTTAGAGCTTTAAAGACCACATTTTTTTGCGTATTACTGCGCAGACCAAAGTGCATATGCACGGCATAATCTTCGGCTATGCCTAAGATAGCCATACCAAAACCCAAGGCCAGGCCAGATACAAGACCAAAAAGTATGTGCACCATGGCAAAGGCTATACTCACCGCTAAACAGGGCGTGAGCAAAAGCCAAAAACCGCCTAGGGAGCGTATAAAAATCAAATAAATAATGGCAATACCCAAAAGAGAAATGGTGCTAATCCATAAAATATCGCTGTCTATGGCTTCTGTGTTGGCGGCAGTATGGCGCAAGCCGCCCAAGGTAATGGTAGCAATGGTATCGGGAAGTGTAGCTAAGGCCGTGTGCAAATTTTGCATGGCAGCCAGTGCAAATTCCGTTTGATGCATGGATATTTGTGGGCGTAGTACCAATAAAAGGTGTTTTTTATCCTTACTTAAGGCATAGCCCAATTGTGGATCTGGTGGCAATATACCTTGAGAGTTGGGCATGAGTGGCATGAGTACATCCCTAAAATGTAAGGGATCATGCCTAAGCCAAGGCAGGGTTGCCGATGCAGAAAAACCCATGAGCATGCCATAGGCATTTTGTAAGTTTTGTTGCACAAAGTCTGCGTTCATGCGCTCTTGCAAGTTTTTTTCCATGGAGGCTGTAAAAAGTGCCGGCAAAAGGGCAAAAATATCTTGAGGATCAGGTAAGGTCGGGCTTTTTTGTACGCTGAAAAATTGCGGGTCAAGTTTTGCTTCCACAGCCTTTATGTGTGTGGCCAAATCTTCCATGCTTTGGCCATGGGCAGAGTCTTGCTGCTTAATACTAAAATCCACATAGACGTATTGAGAAAACTGCACAGTGTCCATGGCGTGTACCATGCTTTGCAATTCTGCAGAATTATCCGGAAAAAAGGCCGCACTGCTTTTTTCAATGGGAAATGTAGAGAGTGCAAAGAGCAATAAGAGCCAAAGCAGGCCTATACCAAGAAGGATTTTTGGGGCGTGTTTTTGGTTCTTGGCGTAAAAACGTTGTGCAAAGTCTGAAATCATGGGAAGGGTGTACCGTCGGGGAAAGCCGTGGGATAGGGCGCATTGATTTTGGTATTCTTAAAGAAAAGGGTTGTATTATCACCTTTGGCTTCTTGAAATTCTAAGGAAACAATGGCAAAGCTTGTGGTGTCCACACATATGGTGAGTGAGGTGAAAAAGCTGGCGTCTTTAGGCAAAAGCAACATGCATTGCTGCTTTTTATCTGTACTCTTACTGTCTTGAAGTTGTATGGTATAGTGTTTTTTGAGATTTTCTGGTTCAAAAACAAACCAGAGCAACATTTGCTTGAGCATGGCATTTAGGACGTTGCCTTCGTAGCCTTGGGCTTTTTGCAAAGTGGAGCGCTCTTGCATCCAAAGCCAGCCTTCATTATTTTGAAAAAGCATACCAGAGGGAGCAGGTTGTAAATATTCCCAAAGCAGAGCAGGCTTGCCACTTTTGGCATAGTCCTTGGTAAAAAAAAGATGCCCTTGAGATTGCAATGGATTTTGCAAAAAACTTAACTTTTTACTTTGGATAAACTCGGCTTGCAAAGAGGCAGTTTTGCGCGAATGTGCAGCCATTTTTTGCAAAAAATCTTCCAATGTGCTTGCTTGAACTCCTTGTATGGTAATAAAAAAGCTTAAGCAAAGGCTTGATAGCGTTACCCAAAATTTCATGCTCTACCCTTTTTGCTGCAACTTTTTTATTTCTTCTGCTGTGTCTGGCATTTCAGAAAGGGGCACAAAAATTTTATATTGCCCTTCCACAATGCATTCTTCGCCTTTATACAGCGCCCCTTCAATGACCATAATATCACCGAGTATGGTTATGAGCCGCACTTTGGCAAGCACTGTGTCACCAAGGGCGGCATATCCATGCACCTTCATGCCGCGCATGGCGGCTAAATAGCCAAATTTTGCGGGAAAGCGCACACCATTGGCCGCGGCAAAGGTCTGTGCCAATATTTCCATGCAGGCAACAGGTTCTATGGTACCATTTTCTTGAAGGAAAATACAATCTTCCTTAATGGTAAAGCGCGCTTCCATACTTTCTGCGTCAATACTCAATAAAGTATCTAGCAAAAGCATGGGTTTACGGTGGGGAATATAATTTTCTATGGGTGTGTTTTTAAATGCATGCGTCATATTTATATGTCAAATATATTGTGGGAGTCATAAGACTCCCACAATAATGTTGCGTGTTATTAAAAAATTACTTGCGTGCAGCTATAGAAGCAAGTTCTGCATCAATGGTTCTGCGTAAATTTTGCACCCATTTGTTATAATTGGGGTGTATATTCCCGTCGCTGGTGGTCATGTTCACACTGCTTTTGTATTTGATTTCATAGCTGTTAGTCGTATACTTAATATCAACAACAACGGTGTGATTTCTGTGGTGTAATGTGGCTTCAATAACACCAGGACCTACATCTTTAGGAGCCCAGCCATATCTTGGGCAAGCGGTAATAATGGCCGCGCGCACTTCTTTTTCCGTAAGATCAGCCACAGTGGTCACGCTGGCTTGATGGGTTTGTATAGGAGCGCCTTTACGGCACCCCATAAGGGCAAAAGCGGCCATAAGAATCATGAGCAGGACAATACTAACTTTACGCATTTTTTTCTCCATTTAAATTGTTAAAGTATGCAACATATTTCTCTCTTGCAGCACGCATCATGGCTCTGTGCGGCAAGGTGGCATG
>CAYJGS010000071.1:0-10959 GCA_964369505.1 uncultured Desulfovibrionaceae bacterium
AAATTTTATAGGTACGACCTTGGTATAAAATGGTTTCGCCGGGGCTTTCTTCTGTGCCGGCAAAAAGACTGCCGATCATGATGGAATGTGCGCCCATGGAAAGAGCCTTTACTATATCGCCAGAGAATTTGATACCGCCATCGGCAATACAGCAACGGTCAAGTTCTTGCGCAGCTCTTGCGGCTTCGCGCACCGCTGTCACTTGCGGCACACCCACACCGGCCACAATACGCGTGGTACAAATAGAACCTGGTCCAATGCCCACTTTTACCGCATCGGCACCGGCCTTTAAAATGGCTTTGGCCCCTTCATAGGTGCCCACATTGCCGGCAATGAGTTGACAATGGGGAAAAGCCGCTTTTACTTCTTGGATTGAGCGTATGACATTGGCAGAATGCCCATGGGCAGAATCAAGCACAAGCACGTCTGCACCGGCTGCCAAAAGCTCACTGGCACGGTCAATACCGCCCACACCAATGGCACCACCCACACGCAAGCGTCCTTTGTCGTCCTTACAAGAAGCGGGGTATTTTTGAACTTTATCAATATCCTTCATGGTAATGAGTCCGCGCAAGCGATTATCGCTGTCTACCACAAGCAATTTTTCAATACGGTGTTTATGCAAGTGATCGCGCGACTCGGCAAGAGTGGTGCCCATGGGAACAGTGATAAGGTTTTCGCTAGTCATCACTTCGCGCACTTTAACCTTAGTGCCGTCTTCCACAAAGCGCACATCACGGTTGGTTAAAATACCCACAAGCTTGCCTTCATCCACCACAGGTAAGCCGGAAACACGGTAATCGGCCATATAGTCTAAAGCCATTTGTACCGTGTCGTTGGAATGCACTGTAATGGGATCTAAAATCATGCCGCTTTCAGATTTTTTCACTTTTTCAATCTGCAAGCGCTGGTTTTCAATGGTCATATTCTTATGAATAATGCCAATGCCCCCCATGCGCGCCAAAGATATGGCCATTTTTGATTCGGTAACCGTGTCCATGGCTGCCGAAAGCAAAGGAATACGTAAGGCAATTTCGGGGGTAAGTTGCGTTGCAATGTCCACAAGGTCAGGCGTGACCTCGGAATAACTGGGAAGCAATAAAATGTCGTCGAAAGTCAAAGCTTTGCCGATGTTCGTAGGCATAAAATCCTCATAAGCTTATGTTTTTGGTAGGTCTTAAAAAACGATTACAGTTCATATAAAATAGTCATGTTTCTGTCAATGGCAAGAAGGCCATATGTGATATTTATATAAAAGCCTTCATATTGACAGTGTGCGTAAAGTATTTTATGAATTCTCGCTTATAAATGCAAATAAAATTATAACAATGAGGTAGCGCATGTTTGAGAGCCTTTCAGACAGACTTTCAACCGTATTTCGGCAATTTAGCGGAAAAGGTCAACTGACGGAAGAAAATATCCAAGAAGGTTTACGCGAAGTACGTTTGGCCCTTTTAGAAGCAGATGTCAATTTTAAGGTTGTCAAAAGCTTTGTGGATACCGTGCGCGAAAAATGCCTTGGGCAAGAAGTGCTCAAAGGTGTTAGCCCTGCGCAACAAGTTATTAAAATTGTGCACGACCAATTGGTGGAATTGCTTGGTGGTGAAACCACAGGGCTTGACTTGCGCGGCGCACAACCTGCCGTCATTATGATGGTGGGTTTGCAAGGCTCTGGTAAAACTACCTCTTCCGGTAAAATTGCCAACATGCTGCGCAAAGATAAAATGCGCCCCTATCTTGTGCCGGCTGACGTATATCGCCCCGCCGCCATTGATCAGCTCACCACATTGGCCAAACAGCTTGATATGCCCTGCTATGCCTCCACCGTAGACATGAACCCTGTGGATATAGCTAAAAAAGCTGTGGTCGAAGCCAAAGAACAAGGCGCCACTGTGGTTTTGCTCGACACAGCGGGCCGCTTGCATATTGACGATACACTTATGCAAGAACTTGAGGCCATTAAAGCTGCCGTCAATCCCCAAGAAATTCTTTTTGTGGCCGATGCCATGACAGGCCAAGATGCCGTCACTGTGGCAGAAGCCTTTAATGCTCGCCTTGGTATAAGTGGTGTTGTGCTTACCAAAATGGACGGCGACGCCAGAGGCGGCGCTGCCCTTTCCATCAAATCTGTCACAGGAGCCAGCGTCAAATTTGTGGGTGTTGGTGAAAAACTTTCTGAAATGGAAGTATTCCACCCCGAACGCATTGCCGGCCGCATTCTTGGCATGGGCGATGTACTCACCCTTGTGGAAAAAGCCCAAGACACCATTGATGCCGAAGAAGCCGAAGAAATGGCGCGCAAAATGCAAAAGGCGCAATTTGACCTAGAAGATTTTCGAACCCAAATGCGCCGCATCAAACAAATGGGTTCGCTTGACAGCATATTAAAACTTATTCCCGGCCTTTCCGGCATACGCGAGAAATTGGCAGAAGCAAGCGGCGCTGTGCCCGAAAAAGAAATGGCGCGTACCGAAGCTATTATCAATTCCATGACCATGGCCGAAAGGCACAATCCGGACTTACTCAATGGCAGCCGCAGAGCTCGCATTGCCAAGGGTGCCGGTGTGAGCGTGCAGCAAGTAAATCAATTAGTGCGTCAATTTGAGCAAATGCGCCAAATGATGAAGGGTATGATGGGCGGCAAAATGAAAGGCATGCCCAAAAATATGCCCAAAGGCATGTTGCCGGATATGGGCGGATTGGGCGGTCTTCCGGGAATGGGTGGCCTGCCGGGTATGGGCGGCATGGGTGGTATGGGCGGATTGCCAGGTATGGGTGGCATGGGCGGCACGGGCAGAAGTGGCAGCAGCGCCACCAAAAAACGTAAAAAGCGCGACCCAAAAGTCAAAAGGCAAAAAAAGAAAAAATAGCCACACCCTCAAAAAAAGGTTGCTGTTTTGCCTTAAGTAGTATACGACTTCGCACCTAGGCATTGAATTCTATAAAGAGAAAGCCTTTTTTGCAATCCCAAGGACATAATCCTCGAAACACAAAGAGATTGCTCCCTCTTAATGTCCCGAAGTACTGTAAAACAAAGCATTTTCCTAGGTTTTAAATGTCAAAAAAAAATTAATTTTTTTTTTCACAAACGAACTTTTACAGGACGAAATTGAAAAGACCTAGAAACATTGTGATTTTTTATCAAAAAATAGTTTCATTTTGTTTTAAAGAGACGTTTTTATGCCTATTTAGGTCAATTTTTCGTTCAGGAGGCCTTGCTCTTTTAGAAAAAGGTCTTTATTATAATAAAAAAGCTATGGGAGATTTTAAATGGCTGTGAAAATCAGACTCACGCGCATGGGAAGCAAGAAAAAACCTTTTTACCGCGTTGTAGCCGCCAATGCCGAAACACGCCGCGATGGTCGTGCATTAGAATATCTTGGATACTACAACCCCATGACCGATCCTGCTGAAGTAAGACTCGACGTTGAAAACGTCAAAAAATGGCTAGAGCTTGGAGCTGAACCTACAGATACTGTTCGCTCACTGATCAAAAAGCATATGGGCTAAATAATAATTACGCCCTCCATGCTAACCATCATAGGAGGTGGCTATGAAGGATCTGATTGAGTATATCGCAAAATCCTTGGTTGACAATCCAGAAGGTGTTAGCGTTAAAGAAGTGGAGGGGGAACAAACCTCCGTACTTGAGTTAAAAGTTGCCAAAGAAGACATTGGCAAGGTAATTGGCAAGCAAGGGCGCACAGCAAGAGCCATGCGCACCATTTTAGGCGCTGCCGCTACCAAGGCCAAAAAGCGCACTGTGCTAGAAATATTGGAATAAACACCATTGCTTTGCGCGAAAGGCTGAAAAACTACGGATGACTAAAGCACATATTCATATGGGGACGCTCACGCGCCCTCACGGAATTAAGGGGGAGATTTGTGTCGATTGGTACGCAGACTCCCCTGAGCTTTTGCGCGGTACTTTTTATTTGCAAGCAGGCTCTTGCCCCATGCAAAAAATTACCGACGCAAAAGTTCGCATGCACAAAGGCAGGCCGCTTTTGACTTTGCCCCATGTGCAAGACCGTAACGCCGCCGAAGCTTTGCGCGGCACATCTATTTTTATTGCCAGAAAAGACTTACCCGACATTGATGACCATGAAGCGTATTTGCACGATATCATTGGCTTAGAAGTACTTGACGCTGAAACTCATGAAAGTATTGGTTTCTTAGAATCTGTAGAATTTCCCTCAGACGCGCAAATGATATGGTGTATAAAAGCCAAAGGCGGACAAGAGATTCTTTTGCCGGCGGTGGAAGAATTTATTATAAAATTTGATATTGATGCGGGCATTATTTTGGTAAGTCCTCCGCCTGGGCTTATAGAGTTATACATGAATAAAGACCATGCCTGAACTACCAGAAGTTGAAACCATCAAAAGAACGCTAAGCCCCCTTATCACAGGGGCTACCATCACCAAGACCACTTTGCTCTTGCCACGCACCCTGCAATTGCCCAATACCCTAAAAAACGACCCTGGCTCTTTATCCCTAGAACTTTTGCACGGTAGGCGTATTACAGGAACTTCGCGCCGTGCCAAGCTTGTGCTCATAGATCTTGAACCAGAAAACCAAAATCCGTCAGAAGCCCATATGCTGGCTGTGCACCTTAAAATGACCGGGCGCCTTTTTGTATATGATAAAGACATGCCGCCGCAAAAGCATACCAGAGTGATTTTTGACTTAAGCTTTGTAAACGGTGCGCAAAAGCGCCTTTTTTATGATGACAGCCGCACATTTGGCTATGTGCGTATAGTATCGCCAAACACCTTAGCCCAATGGCCTTTTTGGCAAAAGCTTGGCCTTGAACCCTTAGAACATTCTGCCATGGAGCTTGCTAAACGCCTAGAAAACAAACAAGGTTCCATAAAATCGCTGTTGCTCAACCAAGAATTGGTGGTGGGCATTGGTAATATTTATGCCGACGAAGCGCTTTTTCGGGCAAAAATAGCTCCCAGTCGCAAAGCAAATACCTTGCACAAAACAGATATTATCCGTATTTTTGAAGCCGTACAAGAAGTGCTCACCCTTTCCATTCAAGAATGCGGTTCTTCCATACGGGATTACCGCGATGCAAAAGGCGATGCAGGCTCTTTTCAAAATACGTTTTTTGTGTATGGACGCGGCAATAAACCTTGCCAAGTGTGCAATCACGCCCTATTTTCTTCTAAAGTGGCGGGGCGCACCACCGTGCACTGTCCCCATTGCCAAGGAGAGTAAGAGCATGGTCTATACCACTCCTTTCAGTAAAAAAGACAAGCGATTATTTGGCAAAGCCGAAGAAATAACCAATGTTATTGAGCGCTATTTACACCGCTTGGGCAAGCCGGAACAAATTATTTTAACCCGCCTTTGGCAACATTGGGACATGGTCATGGGGCCTGAAATTGCGGCCTTGGCTTGGCCTTTAGGGCATAAAGAAGGTACACTTTTTGTGGGGGGAGAAGACGCCATGAGCGTGCAAGAACTCACTTATATGCACGACGAAATCATCGAGCGTGCTAATACCTTTATGGACAGTAATTTTTTTGTAAGCGTTAAGGTTCGACTTTCGCTAGACAAAACCCCTTTAGATGCAGCGTCACACATTCCAAAGCCACAACGTAAACATGTGTCCTTTGGTAAAACGTTAAGCGGTAAATATCTTAAAAATATGGATCCTGATTCTGCAGTAGCTCAATGCTATGCACGTTTTGTGACCTTTAATAATGAAAGAAAATAAATACGGAGTATCTTACCATGGCAAATATTCTCATTATCGGTGCCGGCGGTGTTGGTGGTGTTGTGGCACATAAATGCGCACAGCAAGCAGAAACATTTGACAAAATAACTCTAGCAAGCCGCACTCTTTCGCGCTGCGAAAACATTGCACAAGATGTGAAAAAACGCACCGGCGTGCATATAGACACAGCAAAAGTGGATGCGGATAATGTGCCCGAACTGTGTCAGCTCATCCGTACAGTAAAGCCGGAAATGGTATTGAATATTGCCCTACCCTACCAAGATTTGCATATTATGGATGCCTGCCTTGAGTGCGGTGTGCACTATTTAGACACGGCAAATTATGAACCGCTGGACACGGCAAAATTTGAATACAAATGGCAATGGGAATACCAAGATCGCTTTAAAAATGCCGGTCTTATGGCCTTGCTCGGTTCTGGGTTTGATCCTGGTGTTACCAATGTTTTTGCAGCTTGGGTTATGAAACATCAATTAGACGAAGTGCATACTCTTGATATTATTGACTGTAATGCCGGCGACCACGGGCAACCTTTTGCCACCAATTTTAACCCCGAAATCAATATACGCGAAGTAACAGCCAAGGGGCGCTATTGGGAACGTGGCGAATGGGTGGAAACAGACCCCCTTTCTTGGTCCATGGACTACACATTCCCTGAAGGCATTGGCAGCAAAAAATGTTTTCTTATGTACCACGAAGAGCTTGAGTCTTTGGTGCAAAACCTCAAAGGCTTAAAGCGTGCCCGTTTTTGGATGACTTTTTCAGAAAACTACCTAAATCACCTAAAAGTGCTTGGCAATGTAGGTATGACCCGCATAGACGAAGTGGAATTTAATGGGCAAAAAATTGTTCCCATACAATTCTTACGCGCTCTCTTGCCAGATCCTGCCTCCCTTGGCCCTTTAACCAAGGGCAAAACCTGTATTGGCAATGTCATGCGTGGCATAAAAGATGGCAAAGAAAAATCTGTATATATTTATAATGTGTGTGATCACGAAGCTTGCTATGCCGAAGTGGGCTCACAAGCTATTTCTTATACCACAGGTGTTCCGGCCATGATTGGGGCCAAAATGATGGTTACCAAGCAATGGATGCAGCCGGGAGTGTGGAATATGGAACAGCTTAACCCCGACCCCTTTATGCAAGAATTGAATATCTGCGGCCTGCCTTGGCAGTGCGTTGAGGTGGAATAAAACCATGTCAGAAAACATGCAGAAAGCTAAAGAGTATTCCGTAAAAGGCTACAATTGTGCGCAAGCCGTGGCGCTCATCTTTTGTGAGCGCTATGGCATAAGCCAAGAAGATATGTTGCGCCTTTGCAACAGCCTTGGCAGCGGCATGGGCGCACAAGGCGAAATGTGCGGCGCAGCCACGGCCGGAGCATTGATTATTGGGCTAAAACACGGCTCCACCGAAGGGGGCAACAAAGAAGCCAAGGAACGCTGTCGCAAGCTTACCGCTCAATTTTTACAAGATTTTAAAGAATTACAAGGCGCCTTACGTTGCCGTGACATTTTGCTCATCGATGTGTCTACCCCTGAAGGCAGAAAAAGCGCAAAGCCACTTTTTGAAAGCAAATGCCGAGATATAGTGCAACAAACTGTGCGTATACTTGAAGATGCAGGATATTGATTTTTTATCATGATACAAGAAAAAACGTTACATATGCTGCACCATGCAGCACCTTCACCCTGCTTTGTGGTAGACGCGTCACTTTTGCAAAAAAACGCCGGCGTTCTACAACATGTACAAGAACGCACCGGCGCAAAAATTCTCTTGGCGCTTAAAGGTTTTGCCATGTGGCATATGTTTCCTTTGCTTTCGCGCGCTTCAATAGGCGGGCAGCAAGGGGAACAAGCAGGGCAAGGCCCGCTCTATGGAGTGTGTGCTTCTTCACCGCACGAAGCTCAGCTTGGGCGAGAATGCTTTGGGGGCGAAGTGCATGCCTTTGCCGCCGCTTGGTCACACAGCGATATGCAAGATATTATGCGCCATGCAGACCACATCACCTTTAATTCCCTAACGCAATGGGAACATTTTAAACCTCTGTTGGCCAAAGAAGCTCCGCATATAGAATGCGGCCTAAGGCTTAATCCCGAACACTCCGAAGGGGCTGTGGATATTTATAATCCCTGCTCACCCACGTCGCGTCTGGGCATTCGTGAGCGACATTTACAAAAATGTCTACAAGAAAATCCGCACCTGCTTGATGGCATTGTTGGCCTGCATTTCCATACCCTTTGTGAACAAAATGCCGATGCCCTTGAACGCACCTTAGAAGCCTTTGAAGAAAAATTTGGTCAATATCTCCACGGTCTAAAATGGCTCAACATGGGCGGTGGCCATCATATTACCCGCGATGATTATGATATTGACTTGCTTTGTCGTTGCGTTGAGCATGTGCAAAAACGCTATGGGGTGCAAGTGTATCTTGAACCCGGAGAAGCTGTGGCTTTAAACACAGGTTGGCTCGTAAGCACCGTGCTTGATATTATAGAGGCCGATATGCCCATGGCAATCTTAGATACTTCTGCATCTGCCCATATGCCCGATGTGTTAGAAATGCCTTATCGCCCGCATATTATTGATTCTGCAGAGCAAGGGCAAAAAGCTTATAGCTATCGCTTGGCCGGTAAATCTTGCTTAGCCGGTGATGTGGTGGGCATATATGCCTTTGACGCGCCTTTGCGCATAGGGCAAAGGCTTATTTTTACCGATATGGCCCACTACAGCATGGTAAAAACCACCACGTTCAATGGCCTGACCCTACCAAGCATTGCCGCTTGGTATCCCAGTGAAGAAAAATTCACCTTGGTGCGCCAATTCGGCTATGAAGACTTTAAATATAGACTGTCATAATGCTTAATATAATACTTACGCTGGTGCCTGTATTTGGCATCATGTTTATGGGTGCTTTTGCCGAACGCACACATTTATTGCCACCGCAAACGGCCAAATGCTTAAACCAATTTGTGTATTGGTTTGGCTTACCCGCTGTGCTTTTTTCGCTCATGACCGAAATGCGCCCTCAAGAATTTTCATGGCAAATGACCTTGGGCATAGCCCTTGGTATCATGGGCACTTTGTGGATAACCACAGCCATCATGCGCCTTATGCGCTATACAGCCACCGAAAGTGCTTTGGCCGGCATGTTGGTCAGCTTTCCCAACGGCGCTTATATGGGTATACCCATTATATTCATGCTTCTGCCTCAAGAGGTTGCCGTGGAGCTTGCTGTGGGCACTTTATTGGTTTTGTCCACACTATCATTGGTGTATTCTGAAGCTATCCTCACCTTATACCATAATCCACAGGCAAAATTATCGGCCACTTTAAAAACAGCCGGATTAACCTTAGTAAAAAATCCCAATATGTTGGCGGTGTTTGCCGGCCTTTTGGTGGGTTTAAGCGGAATAACACTTCCACAATCCATTATGAACATTGCAAAAATGCTTGGCAGCACCGCCTCGCCCGGAGCGTTATTTTGCATGGGTATGAGCTTTGCCGCACAAGTAAGCGCTTGGGGCACAGGCAGACCGCGCGAACATTCGCAAAATTATGATGACAGCGAGCTCAAATGGCTTTGTATTATCCTTTTTGCCAAGCTCATCCTTATGCCCTTGCTCATATACGGCATTTGCAAAAGCCTTGGGGTGCAAGGTTTAAGCCTTGCCGCAGCCACCATTATTGCAGCCATGCCCACAGGAGTGGCCACCCATGTTATTGCCGAAAAATATGGTATTTTTGTAGAACGCTGCGTTTTGGCTGTGATTGTGGGTACGTTTTTATCCGTATTTACGCTACCTCTAATTATGGCATTTGTGACGGCATAGTAATATTTTACGCAAAAAAAACGCCTTGTGTCCTTTTTTTAAGGAAACAAGGCGTTTTTTTGGTGCTGGGGTTTTGTAGAAATATATTTAAAAGGAGGAAGGAATTTTTTAACGGAGCAAAATCCCTTCCCTCTCTTGCGTATCCTATGCTAACAAGGCAGCCACGCGTGCGGCATCAAGCCCACCGTGCACATGCAATGCTGCATATGGATCATCGCCAATCATCCCCATGGTATCTTCCAATACTCCTTCCACTTCATGGTCTTCCAAGAGGGTTGGATTTTGTGCAGATGCGCTTAAATTTACTTGATCTGTCGTGGCGGAAAGCTCAGTACTTTCCATCTCCCGGCCCTTAGATATGCCAGCCTCCCACATAGATGAAGAAACTAAACCTTGGTTGATGTTTGACGAAATATTCATAACTCTCTCCTGACGGGGAAAAATTTTTTATGGGCAAATTGTGCCCTTGTATAAGCTGTACTTTGACACATGCAATGGACGTGCCAAAAAATATGCGGAAAATTTGACAGGCAAAAGCGTCTTGCCCTTGACGAATGCACAAAACATTTTATTTATAGCCAAGACATATTTTAATACTGGAGGTTTTTTCATGTCTGAACAAGCTAAACAGCACGAATTTCGTGCAGAAGTGCGCAAAGTTCTTAATATTATCACCCATTCCCTATACACCAATAGGGAAATATTTTTGCGTGAGCTCATATCCAATGCGTCTGATGCCTTAGACAAGTTACGCTTTCAGCAAAGCAAAGGGCAAGAAGTACGTGTGCCGGATTTACCCCTAGAAATATCCATACATTTAGATAAAGACGCTAAAACCATAACCATTAAAGATACCGGCATAGGCATGACCGAAGAAGAGCTTGTGAATAATCTTGGCACCATTGCCAAATCCGGTTCCGAACAATTCTTGGCCGACATACAAAGCCAAAATTCTGACGACAAAGGTGCTGATGCTGCCAATATCATCGGGCGCTTTGGTGTGGGCTTTTATGCTATTTTCATGGTTGCGGATAAGGTGGAAGTAACTTCGCGCCCCGCTTTTGGCGAAAGCGCTGCCCATGTATGGATCAGCGACGGCGCAGGATCTTTTAGCGTACATACTACAGACAATGCCCCTGAGCGCGGCACAGTTATTGTGGCGCACTTAAAAGAAGACGCCGCAGAATTTTTAGAAAAATACAGAGTAGAATCTGTCATACGCAAGCATTCTGCTTTTATTCCTTTCCAAATTATGGTGGATGGTGAGCACATTAACACAACGCCTGCTCTTTGGCGCGAACCCAAATTTTCCATCACCAAGGAACAATATACAGAATTTTATAAATTTCTTACCTATGACAGCCAAGACCCCATAGATAC
>CAYJGS010000072.1:0-10928 GCA_964369505.1 uncultured Desulfovibrionaceae bacterium
ACTGCCGTCAACGCTCCGTGAGACCCTACGCAATGAATTGCGCAGAGGTCTCATACTACATACTGGACTTTTCAGCCATAATACTCTAAAGTCATAAGAAATATTGCCGAAAAGCTACATATAACTTATAGCAAAAAAATAATTTTAAATATATTTACGCGCACAAAAGGAGAACACCATGCGTCTAAACCTATTAGCAAAAATGATGCTATATATCGTAGCACCTGCCATTGTTGGCCTTGTGGCCTTGGCGGTTTTTTCAGGAATGCAAGCTAAAAGCGACTCTAGAGAAATGGCGCGATTGCAAGTGTCAGAGGTAGCGCGAGTTCAAGCCAGCGAACTTAGTAATATTATAAACTATATTATTAACACAGCAAATTCTACTAGCACCATTTCCACATTCAGAACTTTTACACGCCAAGAAGCCCAGCAAGACACCAGCGAAGCGCATACAAAACTCAAAGGCCTTATCATCGCTTATCTTACTGAAATAGTAAGTGAGTACAGGGATATATCTTCCAGTTTTATCACCAGTGCCGATGGAAAAATCATAGCCCATACAGCGGCTTCGCGCATTGGTGACAATGCTGCTGATTATACAGCGGTTAAAGAAGCTTTGCAGGGTAAAAACCACATTGAAATCAGAGTTTCCGGCGAAACCAAACAATTAAGCGCATTTGTAGGTGCCCCCATTAACGATGCCGGTAAAATTATAGGAACATTAGTCTTTAAAATTGACCTTGCCACTTTGAATAAAAATTCCGTAGGCTCCATAGCCATAACACCAAGCATGACTCCATATGTCTATGATTCTAAATTTACAATTATTATGGATAACCAAACCCAATATGTGGGCAGCAGTGATGCCTCGGAACCGCAAAGTGCTTATATAGCGGCACAAAAAAACGGCGTTTCGCAATATATGTTTGAAGGCGAAGAAATGATAGGCTTTTTTGCCCATGTGCCCACTGCAGATTGGTATGTCGTCATCGACACCCCCTTATCGGAATTGCTGGCCGAAGCCACAACACTTACCTATGAAATTCTTATATTTGCTGCTATTATAGCCGGTATTACCAGCATCATTATTTTCTTGGTGGCGAAAGGTATTGCCACTTCCATGAGCGCTGGAGCCAACATAGCCTCTTATGTGGCGGCAGGTAACTTGGAATTGACCACAGAGCAAGAACAAGCCATTGATGCGGGAATCAAACGTGGGGATGAAATTTCCACGCTCGCCTTGGGTCTTAGAGCCATGATTACCAACCTTGCTAAAATGGTTACAGAAGCAAAAAGCGCTACCGAAGAAGCCAAAAAAGCTGTGGCCGAAGCAGAAGAAGCCAAACAACAAGCCTTTGAAGCAGCAGAACAAGCCAGCAAAGCTCGCCGCGAAGGTTTGCTTGATGCAGCCAATCAATTAGAAGATGTTGTTAGTATTGTAGCTTCTGCCTCTGAAAGACTTTCTTCGCAAGTGGAAGCTTCTTCAAGCAGTGCTCAAGAGCAAGCAAGCCGCATTGCGCAAACAGCTGCCGCCATGGACGAAATGAATTCTACCATTATTGAAGTGGCGAAAAATTCCGGAAGTAGCGCAGAACTTACTGAAAATGCTAAAGAAAAAGCGCTTCACGGTGCCGAAATTACAGAAAAATGCAAAGAATCCATCACTAGGGTGCAGCAAGAATCCATGATTTTACGCAAAAACATGAGCGCCTTGGCCGAACATGCCCAATCTATTACCACTGTTATGGGTGTTATTTCTGACATTGCCGATCAAACGAACTTGCTAGCCTTAAACGCCGCCATTGAAGCGGCAAGAGCCGGCGAAGCCGGACGCGGCTTTGCGGTGGTTGCCGATGAAGTACGCAAACTTGCAGAAAAGACCATTTCTTCTACTTCTGATGTGGCCAATGCCATTACGGCCATTCAAACAAGCACAGAAAGTAATGTAAAACAAGTGGATGTTGCAGTAAAAAGCATTGAAGAAGCCACTGAACTTGCCAATTTAAGCGGTGAAGCTTTGCAAACTATTCTTGAAATTGCCGAGCACAGTGCAGGTGGTGTACGCGCCATTGCCACAGCCAGTGAAGAACAATCTGCCACTGTTAGCGAAATGAATAACTCCATTGAGCAGATCAACGATATTGCCACAAGTACAAGTGCGGCCATGAGCGAAGCTTCTGCTGCTGTGCAAGAGCTTTCAATTCAAGCTCAAGAACTTGCAAAAATCATTGAGAATTTGAAAAGCAGTTAACGCTGGATTTAATAAGGGCAGGTGCATAAAATTATACACTTGCCCTTATCCCACGAACATCAACGATCCATGGCCTCTACGTAATAAATTATGCAAAGGTCTTGTGCCATAACAAAATTTGCAAGCCATTGCTTTTTGCTATAGAGTGTTTATTATTAAACTTAAGCGAAAAATTGTATGTGGCTTAAAGGATTTTAACGCAATTTTTATGCTGTTAGACCTTAAGTATTTTTTTTCGTTGCCGTTTAAGATAATGATGCAGGTATGTATGAGATTTTCTACAATTTAGCAATTTAATTTGGAAATTTAATTTTCTCATTACATCAACACCCCTTAAAGGATAAAGGACACAGTATGAGCGAAACTAAAACCACATACCACGGTTCAGACGACAGTAATCTTATTCAGTTGGTTACCTTTAAGATTGCCGAAGAAGAATTTGGTGTAGATATTCTTAAAGTACAAGAAATTATCCGCATGATGCCCATTACCAAAGTTCCCAACGCCCCATCTTTTGTAGAAGGTGTTATTAACTTACGCGGTAAAGTTATTCCCGTCATTGACATGCGCAAACGTTTTGGCATGAGAGCCGCCGTTCACGACAGTCAAACCCGTATTAAGGTTATGGATCTTGGCGGGCAAATTGTGGGCTTTGTTGTGGACGCCGTTTGCGAAGTATTGCGTATTAAGGAATCCACTGTGGAGCCACCACCAGCTGTTGTGGCCGGTATCGGTTCTGAATATATGCGCGGCGTTGGTAAGCTTGAAGACAGATTGCTCATCTTGCTTGACCTTGATAAACTCTTAACCGAAACAGAACTTGAAAGCATTGCTAATCTGTAATTTCAATGTAAACACATAATTCAGGCCTCTGCAAAAAAACAGAGGCCTGAATACATTCGATTTGGAGGCACAATGCACGCTATTATCCTTGCTGCTGGTGTTGGAACTCGCCTCGGACGCCCTTTCCCCAAATCTCTTTCTGTGTTGCCTTCAGGCGAACGCATTCTTGGGCGACAAATACGCCTGCTTCGCGAAGTGGGCATTCAAGGCATAACCATAGTGGTGGGCTTTAAAAAAGGCCTTATTATGGAAGAATTCCCGCAAGTTTTTTATTCTTACAATCCCGTATTTTACGTTACAAACACTTCTAAAAGTCTTTTGCACGCCCTGCAATATATGCAAGAAGATGTTATTTGGATAAACGGAGATGTGGTCTTTGATAAAGCTATTTTAGAAAAACTTCTGCACACCAAAGAGCATAATATTGTTTGTGTTGACGGCAAAAGATGCGCTGAAGAGGAAGTGAAATACCTAACCGACCAGAAAGGGCATATTGCAGAACTTTCCAAAGAAGTGGATATACAAAAAGCAGAAGGCGAAGCTGTGGGCATTAACCTTGTGCGCAAAGAGCATATCAAGGAATTTTGCAAAGGCCTTCAGACATGTAAGGATACGGATTATTTTGAAATGGGTATAGAGATGTGCCTTAAAGACGGCATGCCTTGGTTGCCCCTCGACATTTCCGCACATCGTTGCATCGAAGTAGATTTTAATGAAGATTGGGAAGCAGCGCAGAATTTATTTTCTAGTGATAAATAAATTCCTTGACCGCCGATTGAGCGGATAAAACCAAAGCCCTTGTGCAGCCTTTGGCTTATTGCACTACTTTGATGAGTTTTTGGGGAATTTATCTTTTCCCTTCTGCCTGCGTCAAATGACATTTTTCTTGTACGCATGTACTTGAGTACACTTACGCAGAAAAATGCCATTTTCCTTGGCAGAAGGAAAAATCTGAAAATTCCTCCAAAAACTCCTCAAAAACCAGCACTCTATACTTTTTGCTTGCGCTTACACGCTACGCAAAAAGCCCACCTTTCAGGTAAGAAGTAGAAAGTTTTTTTATGGGGAATTCTCATAGTGGGCAATAGCTAATCAACTTTCATTAATCTCTTCCTTAATCCGCCCGCTTGGATAAGGAAGGCTCGAACTTAACCGCTTAATGTATAAATGCAATAGCGCGTTAGCGCCAACCTTTCAGGTAAGAAGTAGAAAATTTTTTATAATTAGGAACTTGCATTTTGAATAAAGGGCAAGCCCTGCCTTTCAAAAGCTGTAATGCGAAACTCATAACCATCGATTTTTCATGCAAGATAATAATATCATTCGTCATTGCGAGGAGCGCAGCGACGTGGCAATCCATGCCTTTTAAAGGGGCATGAAGGGGTATTTCCTTCGGGCAAAGCTCTCAAGATGGATTGCCACAAAAATGCGCTAGAAAAAACCATCGCTGAACATAAAACTTGCAGCGCATTTTCTCGCAATGACGAATAAAAACACTTCGTTGTACGTAAAATTGTGGTATCGTTCCCTGCATTAGAATATGAGGGGCAGTGCTTCGTATGAAGGGGAGCGGGATACCTCAACCCGCTCATGCGCCGTCCTGAGCGGACAAAAGCCCTTCGCGCCTTTTTACCAAACAATACACCATAAAAGCACCCACAAGTTTGCTTAAAGTCATGGCCACAAAAGCCATGGGCGTGGCTATACCCACAAGCAATAAAAACACAAGGCTGTCTATGGGTGCGCCTAAAAGGCTTGAAAGCAATATGCGCTCAGAAAATTTGCGCTTGGTAAAAGTAAATACCAACCAGTCGGCAATTTCGCCCAAGGCAAAGGCAGCAGCAGAAGCTATGGCCAGTTTAGGTGTGGCAAAATACCAACTCAAAGCACAACCAATGAGCATGCCCCACAAAATATGATGCCCTACGCGCCTTTGGGCATAATCACGCACCACAAAAACAAAACCCACCGCCAAAGATAAAGGCGGCCAAAGCTCTCCGCCGGGTAAGGCTATGAGCGGTGTATGCGCAAAGGCAATATTAATGCCTAAAATCATGAGTATATATACGAGTAAGTGCCACATGCAAGGCACCTTAGACGGCTTTTTGTGTAAGGTCAAGAATGGATTTTGACTTTATCCGCTCACGGCGGCGCATAGCATACGAATGGAAACAAGTTCCATTCGTATGCGTTATTCATCCAAACTTGCTACCGCTCAAGTCTCCAGATGGATTGGCGCAAAGCCATTACTAAGCGTTTGTCATAAAAAAAGAGAGACCCTAAAAAGAGTCTCTCTCCATATTTTTTTGACTAACTAAGCTTAGAAGCTGTAGCTGAAGATGAGCTGAGCCTTATAAGCGTCGCGAGTTTCGCCAAGGTGATCCCAAGTTTCTTCGTCAACACCGTTTACAATGTAACCGAGTTGTACGATGGCTTGGAGGTTTTCATAGATTTGATAGGTAGAATCTAAGTTGAACTCGAGCATATAGTCGTTGGTGGTCAAGTACATGGAGCTAGCTTGAGTTGCATTAGAAGTTTTCAAGTGTTTAGCCATGCTGGTGCTGTTGGTACCGCCCCAGTAAGCTACGCGGAAGGTATGGCTTAAGTCTTCAACAAAAGACATTTTTTTGATGTGTGCGCCAATACCCCAAGTACCAGCATAGGTAAGCATGTTGTCATAACCATAGCTGCTGCCGCTAGAAGCTGACCAGCCAAGTTCGTCGCCGTCACCCATGAAGGAAGTGAAGTTAGCAGTTGGGTTGAGATAAGGCATCATTTCAGAGCCGTTTTCTGCGTCTTCGTCATCACCAGAGCCGTACCAAGCGAAGAGACCTGGGGTACCCCAATCCATCTTATATTCTACAAGAGCTTTGGCAATCCAGCCGCTACGACGAACGTCCACGTTTTCGGTGCCATGGTTATAGTCGTCTACGGTACCAAGGTAACCGGTATCACCGTAGTTGAAATCAAATTCAAAATTCCAGTTGTTGGCAGTAACTTTTACAGGAATACCGGCCCAAATGGCTGTACCATAAGAAGGAGCGTCTTTTACGCGATAAGCGTTAGTACTAACCATAGCATTGGTAACGCCATAAGGAAGCATGCCATAACCCAATTTACCTGCGGCTATACCAGCATTAGAGATAGGATATCCTGCAGCAGTATTCCAACCTTTGCTGGAAAACAAGGAATTTTCACCGATGGCAGCAGCAGCAAGCCAAGGAGTTACAGACCAGCCATTGCCGGAAATGGGCACCATAAGGGCAAATACGTCGATGTTGTCAAGATAGTTAGTGCCGTAGCTTGTGCCCCAATAATTGGTTTCGCCACCGAAGTTATCGTTGTAAGGACGAGCCCAAGCAGCTGCGATGCTTACGCTGTCATTGATTTTATAAGAAGCAACGATACCGGCTACGTCGTCGTCAAGCACCATGGGGCCGCCAGCGGCGTTAGGCAAGGTTAAACCTTGGATACCCATGCGGAAGGAAAGTTCAGAATTTGGCACATACCAGTCGATGTAAGCGCGCTTTAATTCAACGATTTTGCCGTCAGCACCAAGGGCACCGCCGCTGTCTCCGCCTTTACCCCAAGTGGTATCACCCATTTCGAAGAAAACGGTACCGGAAAGGGATTCAGAAGCAATAACATCTAATTGCAAACGCACGCGTTGTTGTGCTGCAAAAAGGTCGTCGCCATTTTTGTCACCGGTAAATTGGGTGTCTACAACACCAAAACCAAAGTTGAATTGGCCTTTAGCCTTAAATTCAATGGCAGATGCGCCAGTAACAGCGCCGAGCAACATGCCGGCGGTGAGCAATAAAGTAAGACATTTTTTCATAATATTCCTTCCTAGTTAAGATGTATGGTCGCGTATTTCGCGTATAACGAAAAAAAGCAACTCATTAAAAATTTTTTTTGCAACAATGCCGCTTAGGAGTCACTGTCGCACACGTTAGCGAAAAATGCAAGCTTTTAAGTAAAAAAAATTTTACCAGTCTGTTTTTTTGTAAGCCTGCTACACTATATTACTCATGGCATATCACCAAGGCGCATTCCCTACAAACGGTCGCAATAGCTGTTTTCCAAAAATGCTTCTAAATGCGCATCCATTTCTTGAATATAATCTTTCAATGCAAAGTCTTTTTGGCACTGCCCGCAGCGCATAAGCACTTTGCGTCAAGCTTTTACAGCTAATAGTGGCTGCCCACACATTTTACACGGTATAGTTGTTTGTACTTCCCGTGAAAATTTTGACGAAAAAAATTGCATACTCTTACTACCTTTATCACTTATATATTTTTCGAGCAAATTGCCCGCCGGAAACATAAAAAGTATTTTCCACAATAAAAATAGCGTGCTCATCTATATTAAACACTATAGATTCAAGCTGTTTCAAGGCCATATTATTGGTGACAGTGAGCAAAACTTCTTTATCATTACCAAGATAGCCTCCCTTACCACGCATAAGTGTCACCCCAAATTGCTGCGAAACCATTATGGCCTCGCAAAGTCTTTCGCCTTCACTGGATATGATAATAACCATCTTGCGCTGGTTAAACATACGCAAAACAGCTTCCAATACATTGGCATTTATGAATATCATAATGGTTGAGGCAATAATGGTGTCTATGGCTATGCCCATGAGCAAAGCCCCTATGAAAAGGCAGATATTAAACGTAAAGCTAAATCGCCCCACAGATATATTCCAGCGTTCGCGCAAAGCAACAGCAATAATATCAGTGCCCCCGGCGCTACCCAGACTGCGTAGCATAGTACCACCGCCAGCCCCCATAAGCACTCCGGCAAGCACTGCCGCATGCAATGGATCTTGCACCGGAATTTCAAAGGTGACCAAAGCCCCAAAAAGCGATGTGGCCGCCACCGCATAGATCGAATATAACAAAAATACTCGCCCCACAAAAAACCAACCCACAACACATATGGGAATACAATATATGGCATACCATATGGGCACACTTAATAATCCTGTGCTGTAGAGAGTAATCATAGACATACCCACAACACCGCCGGAAACAAAACCATGCGGCACTGCCACAGCCTGCACCCCTATGGCATAAATGGCGCTGCCAATGGTTAGCAACAACAAATTCCACCAAACAGATTCGGCAATTTTGGGGTTATAGGTATTTTTTAAAGGCATAATGCACTCCAACTATTTATAAAATAGACCACAACATGCGCGTGGCCATAAGCATCAAAAATACAGCAAAAAAGCGCTTGAGCATCTGCACCGGCAATCTATGCGCAAGCTTGGCCCCCAAAGGAGCTGTAAAAAAACTGGCCGTTGCCAAACCCAAAAAAGCCACCACATGCACATAACCAAAGGCTCCTTGTGGCAAATTTGGCACGCCAAAACCACCCACAATATACCCTATGGTGCCGGCCACCGCTATGGGGAAACCTATGGCCGAAGACGTTCCCACAGCCGTATGAATGGGTACAGAACAATACGTCATAAAGGGCACAGAAAGACTGCCCCCACCAATGCCCACAAAACTTGATAAAAGGCCAATAACACCGCCCACACCGCTCATGCCAAAAGTTCCGGGCAAAGAACGCGCAGCACCTAATTTTTTAGCAAGAAGCATTTCTAAGGCTACACAATATATGAAAACCACAAAGAAAATTTTCAGCAATGCAAATGGTATACTCGAAGCCACAAGCCCCCCCACAAAGGTGCCCACCACTATGCCGGGCGCTATGCTCTTTACAATATCAAAGCGCACCGCCCCCTTGGCATTGTGCGTTCTGGCACTGGCTATGGATGTTACCATAATACTGGCCAAAGACGTGCCAAGCGCCATATGGTGTATATACTCCACAGGCATATTTTGCGCCGCAAATACAAGGGTTAAAATGGGCACAATAATAACACCGCCCCCAACGCCCAAAAGACCGGCAAAAACCCCTGCCACACCGCCACAAAGCAAAAATATAACTAATGACTCTAACATATATAACCTTTTATCTTCTTTTCGCGGGGGGGGGGAAGAGGAAAACTTTCCCCTAAAGGGACAAGTGCTAGCACCAAAAAGTCTTCCTCTTCCCCCGCACCCTCCATCACTTTTCAAAACGCGCTTACTTAATCTAATTCACTATTTTTCCTTACAATGACTTGAGCCTATGCCAAACCATTGCCCTTTAAGGATTACATTGCAGGGCAATTAGCAAGCGATGAAGCGTTAGCGAAATTGCTTAGCGCCCAGCAATGTGATTCCGCAAAAGGGCATTCTCCTCATACGCAACCGAAAAAGTAAGCAAAATCTAACGCTCATATGTACCCAGGCGCATAAAAAGGTACTTGTGTGAAAACTTTCTAGTTTTTCAGGCTGTGTATGGGAGCAGGTATCCTCCCCCCAAGGGCAATAAAAGCACTGGCATCACCCTTTGGCACAGGCATAATGCTTGCCTTGCCAAGCAAGCCCCCAAAAGACACCACATCGCCCACATCCTTACCCGGCACAGGAATAAGCCGCACCGCTGTGGTTTTATTATTTATCATGCCAATGGCCATTTCGTCGGCAATAATGCCGGATATGGTGCTTGCCTTGGTATTGCCGGGAATGGCAATCATATCTAGTCCCACAGAACACACGCTGGTCATGGCTTCTAATTTTTCTAAAGTGAGCAAGCCGGCTGTAGCCGCCGCTTCAATGCTTGAATCTTCTGACACAGGAATAAAAGCGCCGGAAAGACCACCCACCGAAGAAGAAGCAAAAGAGCCGCCTTTTTTTACCGCATCGTTGAGCATGGCAAGTACAGCCGTAGAGCCAGGCGCACCAATACTTGAAAGGCCAAGACTTTGAAAAATTTCGCCCACAGAATCACCCACGGCCGGCGTTGGTGCCAAGGAAAGATCTGCCACCCCAAAGGGAATACCAAGGCGTTTGGCCACTTCTTTGCCTATGATTTCGCCCACACGTGTAACCTTAAAAGCCGTATGTTTAATAACATCGGCCACATCCAACAGAGTAAAGTCTTCATTTTTTTGCATAAGCGCGCGGTCTATGGCCTTTTTTACCACACCGGGGCCTGAAACACCCACATTGATAACCACATCCGGCTCACCCACACCTAAATAAGCACCGGCCATAAAGGGCACATCTTGCGGAATATTGGCAAATATCACAAGCTTGGCACAACCAATACCCCCACGGTGGCGCGTGGCCTCGGCAGTGCGTAAGACTTGCTCACCCATAAGTGCCACCGCGTCCATGTTTATACCACTGCGCGAAGCAGCCACATTGATGGAAGCGCAGATACGATCGGTGGCGGCCAAAGCTTCGGGCAAAGATTCTATAAGCGCCCTATCGCCCTTGGTAAAACCTTTTTCGACCAAGGCACTATACCCACCCAAAAAATCAACGCCGGCTTCTTTGGCAGCATCGTCAAGAGTGCGGCAAATACGTAACATGCCAGAAGCGTCAAAAGGCCCACCCACCACAGCAATGGGGCTTACGCTAATGCGTTTATTCACCACAGGAATACCATATTTATCGCCCACCTCATTGCACACTTGCACAAGGTTTTTGGCATATTTTAAGATTTTTTTGCGTACATTGTCGGTAAAAACATCTATATCATGACTCTGGCAATCAAAAAGACTGACACCAAGGGTCACAGTACGCATATCCAAGTGTTCGTTACGCACCATATTCAAGGTGCTGATGACTTCGCGGTCAGATAGCATAAAATTTCCTTATACATTATAATGAAGAGACACGGTGCATGGCCTCAAAAATATCGCGGTGTTGCAAGCTCATTTGCAAGGACAAACGCTGCCCTTGTTCGCGCAATTCGCGGCGCAAAGTGC
>CAYJGS010000073.1:0-10740 GCA_964369505.1 uncultured Desulfovibrionaceae bacterium
GGGGAACGCTTTTTTGTTCACAAAAAAGGTTCCCCCAGGAGACTTTGTCAGCACTCTGAAGAAAGTAAACTTTCCTTTTTTTTCTTTTCTGCCTAATTGTTTTTTCTTTTTTACCGATATGAATTTCAGCATGTTGGATGTAAAGCATTGACGGAATCCAATTTGCGACATAATATTATGTAATGTATGTTTTTTCAAAAACACATAGTGTATACTTGCAAAAATGCAAAAACGCCTTATTTACATATAACATATTTAAATATACTGCGAATACCAAAGTCTATTTCCGGGTAGAGGGGAGTTTTTTATGGCACAAACGAATATTCTTTTAGAATCCGGAACCAATGAACTGGAAATTGTAGAGTTTTTTGTTAAAGAAAATGATGAAATTGGACACTATGGCCTGAATGTGGCCAAAGTTGTTGAAATCATCCGCATGCAAAAAATCACCTCCATGCCCGAAATGCGCCACCCAGCCATTTTGGGTGCCTTTATGCACCGCAATGGGCGCGTTGTGCCTCTTGTGGATGTAGCTAAATATTTAGACAATTCTTCCATAGCAGAAGACGAAGACGCTAAAATTATTGTTACTGAATTTAATAATATTATTACCGGTTTTTTGGTTTCCGGCGTTAATCGTATTTATCGCTTAAGCTGGACAGATGTAGAAGGCCCTGGCGCTCTTTTACAATCTTTAAGCCGCAGTGCCATCACTGGAGTGGTGCGCCTTGAAGAAAGAGTTATCTTCTTGCTAGACCTTGAAGCCATTGTGGCTGATATGTGCCCAGAAATGGCCATGCGCATGGATGTGCCCGACGATAAAGTCTTTATGAAAGAAAAAGACCGTATCCGCATTTTACATGTGGACGATTCTGGCAGTATGCGTCGCCTTGTGCACAGCTTATTGGAAAAAGAAGGGCGCTTTAGAGTTATACAAGCCGAAGATGGCCGCATTGCCCTTGATATGCTGCTTGAAATAGCTAAAGAAGCTGAGCAAAAAAATGTGCCCATTACCGAACTTGTGGAAGGGATTATCGCAGACATTGAAATGCCCAATATGGACGGCCTTGCCTTGTGCAAACAAGTTAAAGAAAACCCAAGGCTGCGCGACGTTCCTGTGGCTATTTTCTCTTCCCTAGTCAGTGACAGCTTAAAGAAAAAATGCGCCGACGTGGGTGCAGATGCACAATTTACTAAACCAGATCTACAAGCCTTAAGTGATAATCTTTTTGCTCTTATTAAAGGAAAAGACGTAGATTAAATCGAACGTTATATTACGTTTGCTTTATAAACACTATACAATAACTCTATTGTATATGTCGCATGGCTTCGGCCACAAGCATTTCTACGGTGAGCATTTGCACATGGTCGCCGTCAAAGATGGCACATTCTGTTTGCAACACGTCAGAAGAACTTTCTGCCAAGCGCCGCAACATGGGAAAAACTTCTAAACTTGGTAACATATCTTTGGGAAACTGCCTAAGGGCATAAGCTGCCAAACCGCGGCAAGCTGTGTCCTCATCCTGTAAGCCTTTCACAAGCCAAGGAATCACTTTTTCACAAAGGGCAGGCCGCGCTGCCACAAGACCTGCCACAGCCACATAACAAGAGCGGCGCAAAATGGCATGGTCACAAAAATTATCATCCCGCCCTGTATCCATAATATAGGATAACAAAATGGGCGAAAATTCTTTGGCCAGCTTTTCGCTGTGCACTAAGGTTGCTCCAAAAGCTTCGGGTATGCCCCAACCTATGTTGCCCGATTCTTCATTCATATGCCACATAAAACGGCGCAAAATATTTCGGGCGTCTTCTGGTTTTTTTTCTGCAAGCGAGGCCAAAGAAAGCCCAAGCACATAAGCAGCTCTGTGTGTCATCTCGCCGCCAAGCAACAAAAATGACAATAGCGGCCCTGTGGCTTCTCGCGTGTCCATGGCCAACATACTGGGCAAAAGCCTACGCCAAGAAGCATGCTCAAGCCATGCTCGCAACAATTTTTTATTTCTTCGTAATTTTGCCATGTTTTTACAACAAGTTAAGGTTTATCTAACGCGTTTACAGTAAGCAGTGCAGTTCGTAATCAAACTTACCTTGCTTATGATACCTTCTGCGAGAGCTTCCTTCAAGATTTTTTTAACAAGTCTGTTTTAGCGAATTATGCCATCGTGCTCAACCCTATTTCAAGAGCACATTTTCCTGCAGCAAAAATCAAAGGTGCATATAGACATACATAAGCAGTTTGAGCTTTTAGCACTGACGAAGCATATGGCGTTTTTTCAGCAATCCGCTTCCTATGTCAACGTGCGTAATGGGCTCAAAAAATGCCAGAGGCGAGGAAGTATAAAAGCTTTTATGCGTGAAATTTTCAAACAATATTATTTTTGAATGCGGTTTAACCTTCCTTAAAGCGTCGCAGACTCGAGCGGTAGCGAGCTTGAGTGAGCAAGGTGTGCACGAGTCACTTGCTTACTCGTGCATATTATGCACCGCCGTGAACGGATAAAAATCAGCGCAGTGTATATAGACATACATAAGCAGTTTGAGCTTTTAGCACTGACGAAGCATATGGCGTTTTTTCAGCCCATTACGCCATTAGGCTTCGTGACACCACCACAACACCTTGCCAATAATGCGCACAGAATCGGCCAAATCACCACGCATGTCAATTTCAATGGGGGAATAGCGTTCATTAAAACTGCGCAAAATCAGCTTTTGTCCGGGTAGCGTTTCTAAGGCTTTAACATAAATACCATCATCAACCCCCACGGCAAAAACGGCATGCGGAATAATATTTTTTCGCGAAGTGTCAATGAGTGTTAAATCGCCGTGTTGCATATAAGGCTCCATACTGTCGCCATATACGCGCATCATGAGCATGGCATCAGGATTGCCTTTTCGTGTAAGCCAAGACCTGCGAAAAGCCATGCGCTGCAAAACCTCTCCTTCCGTTTCTAAACTACCCCCACCGGCAGAAAGCTTTGCAGCGACCAAGGGTACAGTGCAAAATTCTTCGTCAAAAGCATTGTTCGCCTCTTGAGGAAAATCAACTTTTGATTCATTTTTTTTTGCAGCAAATGCAGGTTGCGCTTCACCGCGCAACAATGCGTCAATGGAAATGTTGCTCATGGTGGCGGCGCGCACCAACCAACCGTCAGGCACTTTATCCTTTTTACGTGCTTGATACACGGCCTGCGCCGAAACGCCCAAATAGTCAGCAAGCTGCACGTCCTTAGTCAACTTTAAGGCTTCTAAAAGCCTGTCTAATATAATGGATGCGTTTATTATGTTTTTCATGACACACTTATATAGCATCTTCTGTAAAAAATCAATCAAAAAATTATTTTTAACAAAAATGAAAAAATAATAAATTTTTGATTGACAAAAAAATAAATCTTGCTAAGCTGTTTTCAAGAGCACAGGGCAAGAAACTTAGCAACCTTAGAATGCCTTGCCTACAATTAGCAATTTTTAATTTATTAAGGAGCCATATAATGTTAAGTACAGATCTTGAAAATTTAGCCGTAGCCTTGGAACAAATGACAGAAGGATTACCCATGGACAAAGCCACCTTTGTGGAACTTGTGTGCAACAATCTCCATTCTTTGGCACAACGTGTGGAAGCTCTTGAGGCCATGCCTATTATTGATGAAACGCTTTTACCTTTGCAATGAAACCTGCGTCCAGACCTATGCCACGCTAAACTTTTTTTCTTAAACAATTCTGTTTTGTATGTATAAATACAAAACAAAGAAATGCACAGAAAAAAGATTAACCACGCAAATATATTGTATTTACCTTGCGGCGCATGTATCATTTTCTGCAAACAACATGGCAGCTATTAGTAAAATTGCCATAAGTGAAGAAAAAAAAGCTTGACAAGCAAAGTTGTTACCTTTATTTACCTTGCGAAGAAAGAATGACTACTTGCACTTGATTTGAATAAATACTGTATTGAATTGTTGTCGTCTTTCTTGCATCCTGACGCAAAACTTGATGTTTACAACGGGGTGGCCTTTTTTTAAGGCCCCCTTTTTTTTATTATACGCAGCGCGGATACAATTTAAGCTTAAGGCTAAAAACTGTGCCACGTTTACACGTTGGATTTTATGGCAAAACCAGAACTTACTAAAAAAATTCAAGACATTACCGAACCTATTGCTCAAAGCATGGGTTTATGTCTTTGGGGTATTGAGCTTTCCCCAGGCACTCGTCCTTTAGTGCGCATTTATGTGGATGTGCCAAAACCTGCCCAAAAAGTCCTTTCTGAAAATCTGAAAGAAAATATCGGCGAAAATAGTGCGTTAGCAGACAATAGTGTCCCCAAAAGCATGGACGAAGAACTAAAAAATGCTTCTGCAACTGTAGAGCAATGTGCCGAACTTTCGCGTATGGTGGGTTTGGCAATGGAAGTGGAAGACATTTTTGCTACAGCCTATATTCTTGAAGTTTCTTCACCCGGTTTTTCACGTCCTTTTTTTGAACTTTGGCAAATGGCTCCTTATGTTGGTGACACCATAGAAATAAGCTTGCTAGATTTTCTGCCAAATCCTGCTGAAGAATTTAAAGGGCGCAAGAAGTTTCGGGGGCAATTATTGCACGTAGGTCAAGAAGACTTTAGCTTGCGCGTGGAAACAGGCACAAGCACACAAGACATTTGCCTTGCTTTTAGTGACTTACGCAAAGCATCGCGGGTGCATATTTTTACCACTCCCGAAAAGCCTGGGAAAAAGAAATCTCTGCCAAACAAGCAGAAAACTTAAAAAGATAAAAAGACTCAAACAGCTATCAGCGTTTATACAGTCTTGAAATACATATGCTGCACTGACTTTCACTGTTCCATACAAATGAAAGCAGGCCGGAGGCACCATGAATCTTGAGCTAAAAAAAGCCATTGATCAAATAAGCAAAGACAAAGGTCTTGACCGTGATATGCTTATTACCACCCTTGAAGATGCGGTAAAAACTTCTGTTCTACGTCGCTTTAGCGAAGATATGGACATTGAAGTCAGCTATAATGACGAAACGGGCGACATTGATGTTTTCCAATTCAAAACCGTGGTGGAAGACGGCGATGTCAGTAATGAAGATAAAGAAATCGAACTAGAAGAAGCCCGCAAACACGACCCTTCGGTGCAACTTGATGACGAAGTAGGCTTTAGGGTAAAAATGGAAGATCTTGGACGCATTGCGGCGCAATCGGCAAAGCAAGTGATTATACAGCGCATGCGTGACGCCGAGCAAGGCATTATCTTTGAAGAATACAAAGAACGCATGGGCGAAATCGTTTCTGGTATTGTGCAACGGCGCGACAAAGGTGGATTTATTGTAAACCTTGGCCGCACCGAAGCTCTTTTGCCAAGAGATGAACAAATTCCCCGCGAGCATTTCAAGCGTGGCGACCGTGTGCAAGCTATTATTATGGAAGTGCGCCGCGAAGGCCGTGGCCCGCAAGTGCTCATTTCTCGCGCGCACCGCGATTATATGGCTGCTCTTTTCCGCCGCGAAGTGCCTGAAGTAGATGATAACATAGTGCAAATTATGGGTGTTTCTCGTGACCCTGGTTCTCGTGCTAAAGTGGCAGTACTCTCGCGCGAGCGCGATGTAGATCCTGTGGGCGCTTGTGTGGGGGTTCGTGGTTCACGCATCCAAAATATTGTGCAAGAGTTGCGCGGCGAGCGCATTGACATTGTGGTTTGGAGCCCTGATGTGGCTACATATGCTCGCAATGCTTTAGCTCCGGCCATTATTTCACGCATTATAGTAGATGATGAAAACAATTTGCTCGAAGTGATTGTTCCGGATGACCAGCTAACTAATGCCATTGGTCGTAAAGGACAAAACGTTAAACTTGCCGCACGTTTACTTGGTTGGAAAATAGATATTTTCACAGAAACACGCTATAACGAAGCCAATGCCATTGGTCGTGGCCTTGAGCAATTGGCATCGGTGGCTGAAGTTTCTATCGAATCTTTACTGGCTGCCGGTTATCAAACCGTAGACAAATTACGCGAAGCCAGTGACGAAGATTTAGCGGTTCATTTGGCACTCAGCGAAACACGCATTGCCGATTTGCGCTCTGCCATTAACTTCTTATCACCGCTAGATGTAGTGGAAAATACTGAAAATAGCGAAGATGAAGAAAACAAAAGTGAGGTTGCGGAGTAAATGCCGCACACGCCAATACGTATGTGTGCCATGTGCAGACAACGTTTTAACAAGGTGGAGCTGACGCGCTATACGCTTGATTCGCAAGACAATTTAGTGCGTGACGAACGCCTCATCATGCCCGGAAGGGGATGGTATGTTTGTTCGCATACTACCTGCATGGATAGATTTACAAAATTCAAGCCGGGATTGAAAAGGCAGAAGGGGTTACAAAGTGACAAAAGATAAAACCACAGTAAAAGAACTAGCCGCAGAATTGAGCATGGCGCCTAAAGATTTATTACAAACTTTGCAAGGCTTAAGCATTGAGGCTAAAAATGCCTCAAGTCCCATTAGTGGAGAAAATGCTGCTCGCGTACGTAATCACGTAAAGGGCGACAAACCTGCAAGCAATGTGATTGTGCGTCGCCGCAAAACAGCTGAACCTGAAACCCAAGCACAGCCTGCTACAGTTGAAGACACAGCTGAAGAAAAGGTCACGAAAGAAGACCAAGCGGCTCCTTTGGCTAAGAAAACTCAAGCTGAAAAAAAAGATGCCCCCAAAGAAGAAGCATCTCAGGCTATGGCTGAACCTAAGGCCAAAGCCAAAGCCGAAAACAAAAAAGCAGCTCCCAAAGATAAAAGCTCCGCCAAGCCAGAAAATGCTGCACGCATTATTCATAATCCTAAAGAAGCTGCAAAAGCAGAGCAAGCGCATGAGGCTGCACCAGAAAAGATTGCTGCCACCAATACTGAGCCCACTATCCCCACAGCTCAAGTAGAGCCAAAAGATCATGCAGAAAAAGCTGAATCAGCAAAAGATACAGATAATTCTGTATCTGATGCCGCTCAAGATGCAGCAGACGGAGCAAAGGCAAAACGTAGCGCAGCGCCTCAAGCTTCAGCCATGCCAGAGGGTTCTTCTGCGCCAAGCCTTGCTGTGCAATCGGCACAGATTAAAAGCGATGATGGCCTTGACGATGCAAAACCCGCCAATGATGAGCGCAAAAAAAGAGAGCGCGGCGGCAAAAAGCGCCCTGCACCACCTGTTACTCAGCAGGTGAGAGTTATTTCTCGTCCAGAAGCTGTTGCTCCTGATTCTCGCCCCAGTCGGAGTGAAGGACGTTCCGACCAACGAGGCGAAGGACGCCCAGACCAACGTGGCGACCAGCGCGGAGAAGGGCGTGGTGACCGTCCTAGACGCCCAGGTCAAGCCGGACAAAACAGAAGCGACAGACCAGATAGAGGCGATAGGCCAAACCGTCCTCCGCGCCCAGGCCAGGGCGGAGGCCAACCAGGCGGTCAACCTACCGGTGACAGACCAGACAGAAGCGGACCACCTCGCTTTAACCGACCTGCCGGTTCCGGCGGCCCTGCCGGTGGAGGCCAAAACTTCCCAAGCCCTGAAGGTTTAGGCGAAGGTCAAAGCAAGAAAAAGCGCATGAAAGGGCGCCGTACCGTAGATTTCCAACAAGGCGGTGGTCGCTTTGGGCATGACGAAGAAAACGCCATGCGCCTTGGCCGCTCGCACAAGTCTCGCCGCAAAGGCAAAGACGCGCGTCAAGCTACCAGCACCACACAACCCTTAAAGGCTGCCAAGCGCAAAATCCGCGTTACCGAAGCCATTCGTGTGGCAGACATGGCGCACCAAATGGGGCTTAAATCCCATGAAATCATCAAGGTGCTTTTTGGCCTTGGCGTTATGGCCACCATCAACCAAGCTCTTGACATTGAAACAGCCACCCTTGTTGCGGCTGAATTTGAATACGAAGTGGAAAAGGCAGGCTTTTCTGAAGATGATTATCTCATCCCCACCGAAGCCGACAATCCAGAAAACTTACGCCCTCGGCCTCCTGTGGTCACCATTATGGGCCACGTTGACCATGGCAAAACTTCCTTGCTCGACGCCATACGCAAATCCAATGTAACCGGTGGCGAAGCTGGTGGCATTACACAACATATCGGTGCTTACCATGTACGCACCAAAAATGGTGAAGTGGTATTTTTAGATACACCCGGTCACGAAGCCTTCACCCAAATGCGCGCTCGCGGTGCCCAAGTAACAGACCTTGTTATCTTGGTTGTGGCTGCAGATGACGGTGTTATGGAACAAACCCGCGAAGCCATCACCCACTCCAAGGCCGCTCCTGTGCCCATTATGGTTGCTGTGAACAAAATGGACAAGGAAGGCGCCGACCCTGACCGTGTTTTACGCGAATTGGCAGAGCTTGGCTTGCAAGCAGAATCTTGGGGTGGCGACACCATCACTTCTTTAGTGTCTGCCAAAAGCCGCCAAGGTTTGGACGACTTGCTGGAACTTGTGGCTCTGCAAGCAGAAGTGCTTGAACTTAAAGCTAATCCGGAAAAACTCGCTCGTGGTCGCATTGTAGAAGCTAAATTGGATAAAGGACGCGGTCCTGTGGCCACAGTGCTCATCCAAGAAGGCACTTTGCGTCAAGGCGACACCTTTGTGTGCGGCGTTTTCTCTGGCCGTGTGCGTGCTTTGTTCAACGACCAAGGCAAAAAAGTTAAAGAAGCAGGCCCTTCTATTCCTGTGGAAGTGCAAGGTTTTGACGGCGTGCCGGAAGCCGGTGAAGAATTTGTGTGCGTTGCCGATGAAAAATTGGCCCGCCGCATTGCCGAAACCCGCGCCACCAAACAACGCGAGCGCGATTTGGCAAAAGAATCCAAAGTTACTTTGGAAACCTTCCTTTCGCGTCGAGCTTCTGACCAAGAAGCGCTTACTCTTAATCTTGTGCTTAAGGCCGACGTGCAAGGCTCGCTTGAAGCTATTACTGAAGCATTGCTCAAAAAGAGCACAGAGAAAGTGCGTATCAATGTGGTGCACGGCGGAGCAGGAGCCATTTCCGAATCGGATATCTTACTGGCTTCGGCTTCACAAGCCATCATCATCGGCTTTAACGTGCGCCCCACAGCCAAGATTAAAGAAGTGGCCGAACACGAAAATGTGGACATACGCTTCTATGATATTATCTATAAGCTTGGCGATGATATCACCAGTGCCATGAAGGGCATGCTAGCCCCCGTACAGCGCGAACAATATCTTGGACAAGCAGAAGTGCGCGAAACCTTTAGCGTTCCCAAGGTGGGCGTTATTGCCGGTTGCCATGTGGCCGATGGTAAAGTTATACGCAATGCCGGTATTCGTCTTTTGCGCGATGGCGTTGTGGTGTACACAGGCAAGGTGTCTTCTTTAAAGCGCTTTAAAGACGATGCCAAGGAAGTGCTCAAAGGCTATGAATGCGGTATTGGCCTTGAAAACTATAATGACATCAAAGTGGGCGATGTTCTAGAATCATTTGAAATGATAGAAGAAGCCGCCACACTATAATAAAAGTATTAGCTTTGTGGGGAGTATTTCTCCCCGCAAAGCTATCCCTTATCAGCCTGTTATAGTATAATTTATGAATATGCTTGTGGCCGTACTCACGGTAGAATATACATTGCATGGGAATGATTCCCTCAAAGGAAAAAGGCGTATAGCCAATAGCTTAAAGCAAAAAGTGCGCAATACATTTAATGTGGCCATTGCCGAAGCGGGCACGGCAGATTCGCTCACAAGGCTTAGGCTAGCAGTGGTAAGCATTTCTAATGAAGAAGCACACTTACAAAGTCGCATGCAAAAATGCCTCTCTATGATGGAAGCAACGTGTGCCGAAGAAATGGTATACAGCGATTTAGAAATTTACGCAGCCGGTAATTAACCATGGAATATATCAAAGAATTATTCGCACAAAGCCGCTATACAAAAGCGACAGAAATGGCTGCCATATTGCGCAAGCATACACGTATTTGCCTATGCTCTCACGTTAATCCCGATGCCGACGCCTTAGGTTCCATGGGTGCCTTAGCCCACGGCCTGAAACAACTTGGAAAAGAAGTCATACTTTGTAATGCTTCCGGCCTTCCGGGTTATCTTAACTGGATGCCCTTAACAGGGCGCGTGCACAAGCAACTTTTCGGTACGGGCTTTAAGCCGGATTTGGTAGTGGTGCTTGATTGCGGCGATGCCGAACGTTTGGGAGCCCTCAAAGAAAGTCTTTTGAAATACCCAAGCATTAATATTGATCACCATATGCACAATCCACAATTTGGCTCCCTTGGCAATTGGACAGATGCGGACATGTCGGCAGTAGGGCTTATGGTGGCGGCCATTCTTTTTGAACTACAAATCCCTTTGCAAAGCCATGTAGCCACCAACATATATGCGGCACTAAGCTCTGACACAGGAAGCTTTAGCTTTGATAATACCACAGAAGACGCACTCTTACTCACATCGTATCTGGTAAATCAAGGTTTACAAATTGCCGCGGTGCGCCAACATATGGACAATCAATGGAGCCTTGGGCGCATGCGCCTTTGGGGCACCTTAACAGAAAGCCTTCGTCTGGAGCGACAAGGCAGCATTGCCATAATCAGTGTGCCCAAAAAACTTTTAGAAAAACATAAGGCCACCAAAGAAGACTTGGAAGGTCTTGTGGAGCATTTGAGGCGTTTGCAAGGCGTTAAAGTGTCTGCTTTACTACGAGAAGATGACGCAAAAAAATGCAAAGTCAGTTTGCGCTCCACAGGCCA
>CAYJGS010000074.1:0-10499 GCA_964369505.1 uncultured Desulfovibrionaceae bacterium
CCATTCCTTGCAGGGCTGTTTGCTCGCTGAACGCTCGCAAACGATCCCTTTCAGGACAGAGCGAGCCATGGTCTCGCTCTTGCGGCAGCGTTACGGTCGTATATCGCTTTGAATAAAGATTGCGTTTAATATTAAGGGTACTATGTTGCTGTAGACGAAAAACATTTTAAAGTATGAAGTTTTTTTGAGCGATAACTACGCAATAGCGCGTTTTGAAAAGTGATGCAGGGTATGAGATTGTACCACCTTTTGCGGAATTATGTTTCAGAACGTTGAGCATCTTCGCTCACGCTACGTCGCTCGCTGATTGTTCTGTAATATCATCCTTAAAGATAGATGGGGAAGCCCGTTTAGATAAAAGGGCTTTTTGGTACTAGCACTTGTCCCTTTAGGGGAAAGCTTTCCTCTTCCCCCCAGAAAAATAAAAAATAAAACAAAATAATAAAGAACAAAAAATAAAAATAATGAAAATAACTTTACAAGAAATATCCAAGTCTTTCGGGGCGCGTAGTGTATTTGACGCTTTTTCTTTGGACATAGAGTCTGGGGTTAGGTTGTGCGTGTGCGGCTCTAACGGTACTGGTAAATCCACGTTATTGCGTATTTTATCTGGAGCAGAAATGCCGGACGGGGGGCGCGTGCTTTTGCCTCGCGGTTGTCGTTTGGGATATGTGGAGCAAGAGCTTGACGAAGAATCTTTGCAAAAGCCTTTGCTTTCATATGTGCAAGAAGCCTTGCCCGATTGGCAGGATTTTTGGATAGAGTGGGAAGAAGCAGCTGGTGCTAAAGATGATGCACGTTTAGCAAAGCTTATGCAGCGGCAAGCCGAGCTTGAGGCCATGTATGGGTATAATCCAGAGCATAGGGCGCAGACTGTGCTTTCCGGTCTTGGTTTTTCCAAGCGTAAATGGGGCATGAGTTTGGCGCAGCTTTCCGGTGGCTGGCGCGAAAGGGCAAAACTTGCGCGGGTGTTGACGGCGGGAGCAGATGTTTTGCTTTTGGATGAACCCACCAACCACCTTGATATTGAGGCTGTGGAATGGCTAGAAAGTTTTTTGCAAAATTTTAAAGGTGCGCTAGTTTTTGTGGCGCACGACAGGGTTTTTATGGACACTGTGGGCACGCATATTTTGTATCTTGGCATGTCGCGCCCCATGTTTCGCAAGGCCACATTTACGCAATTTTTGGCTTTGCAAGAAGAATTGGAAGAGCAGCGCAAGCGCGAAGCTAAAGCTTTGCAAGACGATTTAGCCAAAAAAATGGCCTTTGTGGAGCGTTTTCGTGCTAAGGCCACCAAGGCAAGACAAGCTGGGTCGCGCCAAAAAATGGCTAAAAAAATTGAAAAAGAATTGGAAAATTATGCACCGGAGCAGAAAAGGCGCACATTGCAATTTTCTTGGCCAGAAGTTAGTCGCACCGAAAAGCAAGTGCTTTCGGTGGTGGATGTGGAATTCACTTTTCCAGACGATGGCAAGAGGCTTTGGCCGGCTTTGTCTTTTAATTTGTTCCGTGGGCAGCGTGTGGCTTTGGTGGGCCCCAATGGCTGTGGCAAGTCTACTTTATTAAAGATTATAGGTGGTAGGCTAGAGAAAAACGGCGGTGTGGTGAGTATGGGTAATTTGGTGCGCATGGGCTTTTTTAGTCAGCATCAATTGGAAGTGCTCAATGCCGAAGGCACGGTGCTTGGCGAAATACGTCGTTTGTCTGACCCACGCACCACAGAAGAAGAGCTTATGAGCGTGTTGGGGCTTTTTCTCTTGGGGAAGGGTTTTTTTGAGCGCAAGGTGGGATCGCTTTCCGGCGGTGAAAAAAGCCGTTTGCTCTTGGGTACTTTGTTTTTAGCCCGTTGTAATTTTTTGGTATTGGACGAACCCACCAACCATCTGGATTTAGAAAGCCGCGAGGCGCTTATTGCGGCCTTGGACGCTTTTGAAGGCACAGTGCTTATGGTGGCGCACGACCGCTGGCTGCTTTCGGCCGTGGCCGAAGAAGCTTGGGCTCTTTCGGAATCCGGTATCACTGTGTATGAAAGAGGCTTTGCCGCATATGACGCCGCAAGGCGTGAGCAATTGGTGCAAAGAAATAAAGAAGTTGCCAGTGCCGACAATGCAGAAAAAGCAAGTATTTCACGCGACGAGGCAAAAAAAATTAAGCGACAGCAGGCAGACTTGCGTAATGCTTTGCATAAAGAAATGAAGCCGGTGCAAAATGCCTATGTCAAAAAAGAACAAGAATTAGAAAAGCTTATGCTTGAACAAGATGAGCTTGAAAGTGCATTGGCAGATCCTGAAGTTTATGCCGACGGTGCTCAAGCTACGCAATTATTAAAGCGCTTTAGCGAAGTGAAAAGCGCTGTGGAACAATGCATGGAAAATATGGCCGAGCTGGAAGAAAAATTGGCTGTATTTGAAGAAAAGCGCCAAGCCATGGGCGGAGAATAGACTTTGGAAACAGCTTTGTGTGATACGCAGGTGGTAGAAGTGGTGGCGGGTATTTTATGGCGCCGCGGGCAATATCTTGCTGCCCAAAGGCCGCCGCATGCCAAGCACGCAGGTTTTTGGGAATTTCCCGGTGGCAAAGTGAAAGTTTGCGAAAGCTTAGAACAGGCTCTTGTCCGTGAATTGCATGAAGAATTGGGCGTAAAAATTGAAAATCCCATATATTGGCAATGTGTTACGCATACATATCCTGAACGTAGCGTCAGGGTGCATTTTTTTCATGTGCTCACTTTTTCAGGCGAGCCTCAAGGTAAAGAAGGGCAAAGCATTGCCTGGCTTTTGCCCAAGGATGGCTTAGACATGCCTTTTTTAGAAGCAGATGAGGGGCTTGTGCGGCAGCTTCTACATTCTGTATATACTTTTTGAATAAATGCGTGTATAAGCTTGTGTCGCGCCGATTAACGGGTTTTATATAACCTGTTTTTATAGTTTTAGCGCAGTATAAGGAGAAAATCATGTCAAAGACTTTGCGTGTGGCTGTTGTGGGTGCCACAGGTGCTGTGGGGCAAGAAATGCTTAAAATCTTGCACGAAAAGAAATTTCCTGCCGATGAAATTGTACCATTTGCTTCTGCCCGTTCTGCGGGAAAAAAAGTGAGCTATGGCGAGGATGAGCTTGTAGTGCAAGAGCTTAAAGAAGATGTTTTTGAAGGCTTTGATATTGCTATCTTTTCTGCCGGTGGTGGAACTTCAGAAAAATTTGCTCCCCATGCTGCTGCTGCCGGTTGTGTAGTCATTGACAATTCTTCTGCTTGGCGCATGGATAAGCGCTGCCCCTTGGTGGTGCCAGAAGTAAATGCCCATGCCATTGCAGAGCATAATGGTATTATTGCCAATCCCAATTGTTCCACCATTCAGATGGTGGTGGCTTTAAAGCCTTTGCACGATGCGGCAAAAATCAAGCGTGTTATTGTGTCTACATATCAAGCGGTTTCAGGCACAGGCCAAAAAGCCATTGCCGAACTTGAAAAGCAAGTGCGCCAAATGTTTAATATGCAAGAACCCGATGTGGAAGTATACCCACACCGCATAGCCTTTAACTGCTTGCCACAAATAGATGTTTTCCTTGAAAATGATTATACAAAAGAAGAAATGAAAATGGTTCTTGAAACCGTTAAAATCATGGAAGATAATGATATAAAAGTGACAGCCACTTGTGTGCGCGTACCTGTATTTTATGGGCACTCTGAATCTGTGAATATAGAAACAGAAAAGAAATTGTCTGCCAAAGAAGCCCGCGCCATTTTAGCTCAAGCTCCCGGCGTGCAAGTGTATGATAATCCACAAGAAAAAATGTATCCCATGCCCATAGACGCCGCTGGAGAAGACGCCACTTTTGTGGGGCGTATCCGTGAAGATGAAACAACAGATAATGCCTTAAATATGTGGATTGTTTCTGATAATATTCGTAAGGGTGCAGCACTTAATGCTGTGCAAATTGCAGAAGTATTGGTGGAGCGTGATTTACTTGGTGTAAAAGACCGCTCGGTATTTTTGCAAAAATAGGCAGAAAATACATGCAAATTTTGGATTTTGAAGCCTATTTGGCGCAGATGCTTTCTGTGCCACGTCCGGGATCTGAAAAAATTCTCGCTTTTTATGAGCACAGGGTGGGCGGCATTTGCAAGGATGCTCGCCTACTCTTGGCGCCGCTTGACGATCACCTTTGCCATAGAGGGGACGGAGTTTTTGAAAGCATTTCTTACCGAAAAGGGCGCATGTTTCAACTAGATGCCCATATGGAAAGGATGCAAAATTCATCCCGTGGGCTTGGCATAGAACCGCCTTGTTCTTGGCAAGAAATACGCGCCATAATTTTGGCTGTGGCCGCCGCCGGTGGCTGTGAAGACGGAGCCATACGCATACTCATAGGGCGCGGGCCCGGCGGCTTTGGCATCTCTCCTACCGAATGCCCCATGGCCAGTCTGTATGTGGTGGCCATTAAAAGCGCTACACCAAAAGATGATTGGTATAAAAAAGGGCTTAGGGCTTGCCGTTCAAGTGTTCCGGCTAAACAAGCTTATTTGGCAAAAATAAAAAATGCCAATTATTTACCAAATGTTCTTATGGCAGAAGAAGCGCGCCTTCGTGGTGTGGATGTGGCTTTTTCCTTTACCGAAAAAGGTTATTTGGCCGAAGCCGCCGTGGCCAATGTGGGCATTGTCACGCAAAAAGGCCTTTTAGCCTGCCCACCCTTTGAGCATGCCTTACCGGGAACCACTCTTTTGGCTGCTTTAGAGTGTGCTAAAGGCTTTATGCCAACAGAATTTCAAGATATTAGCGAAGAAGATATCTGGGCTGCCAAAGAAGTTTTGCTTTTTGGTTCTTCGCCCTTATGCGTTGGAGTGAGCCATTACGAAGGCCGCGCCATAGGTAATGGCGGCACAGGTTCTGTGGCTGCCCATTTACGCCAAAGCCTTTTGCAAAAATTGTGGGATGAGGGAGACGCCTTTTAGTGGAAGAAAAACGCACACAGACGCACCATGAAAAAGAAGCAGAGGCTGCACCAGAGGCAGTTTCATCTGTTATTGCGCCGCAACAGTCTGTTGAGAGTAAAAGTTCTTTAGAAGAAACTTCTGAGAGCATATCTGCTGCACAGGGAGCTACTCCTTCTTTGGCCACTGTTTTTTTGGATGTTTCTGCAAAGTTTTGTGCTGTGCAAAAAGAAGCCTTGGCCGCAGCCGAAGCTTTGTATGCTGCTGATATTCCCGTATATATAGCCTGCCCTGAAGATGCACCCTTGGCAGAAAAAGCCCGTGAGCAAGGCTTGCACGTCATTTCCTTGGGCAAGCTTAAGGGTAAGGAAAAAAAATTGGGCTTTTTCTCAAGCCTGTTTTTGCATTGGAAGCTTAGAAAAATACAACAACTTTGCGTGCATATATTTCACCCGGCTTGTCTTTCTTTGGCGCAAAATCTCCGCGCTCGGCGCGAGATGGAAAGCACCTTGCTTTTGCATTCTTGCTTTAGCAAGCCCGCCATGCCCTTAGCCAAACATTGGCATAATGTGGATGTAACATTATGCAATACAACACTTTTACGTGAAGACCTCATTCAAGGGGGCATGGTTAAAGAAGATTTGCGCGTGGTACATACGGCTAAAGCGCTTTCACCTCAATTTACCAGTAGCAGTTTTACATCCTTGCCCAAGCGTTGTGTGTTTATGGTGCTTGAGCCTTTGCTTCCCTTAGAGCAAGGCTATGGCCTTGATACAGTCATAAAAGCCATGGCGAGCCTTTGGCAGCATCCCCAATTGCCCGATTGGGAAGTGCGCATGGTGGGAAAAGGCCCTGCTTTTGCACCACTTATAGAAGAAGCCACCAGCCTTGGGGTGGTGTCGCGCTTGGCTTTACTTGGGGAACAATCTTGGGAAGAGGTGCTCAAATACGGGCATATCTTGATTTGCCCAAACACAAAAGCCGAAGGCAATGTGCCGGCACTCATGACAGCTTGGACTTTGCATATGCCAATCATTGCCACCACTGTGCCGGGGCACAGTGAATATATGGCCGGAAATCTTTTTGCTAAAGGCTTTATGCCGGTGCCGCCGGGGGATTCGCAAATGTTGGCAGCCTCTATGATTGCGCTTATTCAAGAAAATTCTGCTCTGCAAGAAGGCGTTGTGCGCAGTCAAAATATGGCCGCATATGCGCATATGGAAAGACTTAAACAAGACTATGTTTCTGTATATAAGAAATTGCTCTTACGCAAAGAATGGCGTATAATTGTAAATTAATATTTTATAAATTAAATAGATATGGACTTATATGAAATGTAAAATATGCAAAGAACAAGCGGTGGTGAGTTTGCGCAGTCACCATGCCGGTTTTTGTCCCAAGTGTTATTTGCAATTTTTTAGCCGTCAGGTGGAAAAGGGCATACGCAAACAAAAGCTTTTTACGCATGATGACCGTATATTAGTAGCCTTATCCGGCGGCAAGGATTCTTTGGCGCTTATGCTTGAACTTGCCAATCAAGGCTATGCTGTTACGGGTTTGCATATTGATTTAGCCATCCCCGAATCTTCACCGGCCACAAGGGCAGTGGTGGAGCGTTTTTGCGCCAAGCACAATTTCTCTTTGATAATCAAGGAAATGGCTGCCGAGGGTTTGGCCATTCCCTTGGTGAAAAAGCGTTTGCAACGCCCCATTTGTTCCGCGTGTGGAAAGATAAAACGCTATTATTTTAATAAATTAGCCATGGATGGGAGCTATAGCTGCCTTGCCACAGGACATAATCTTGACGATGAGGTGGCGCGCCTTTTTAGCAATACCATCCGTTGGGACAGGGCTTATCTTTCTGACCAAGGCCCCATGCTGGAAGCAGAAAATGGCTTTGCTAAAAAAGTTAAACCTTTGTGGCGCTTGACCGAATTTGAAACGGCTAACTATGCCTTTTTGATGCACATTGAAAACCATTATGAATCTTGCCCCTATAGCCAAGGTGCAAGTTTTACGTGTCATAAGCGTCTTTGGCAGCAACTAGAGCTTGCCATGCCGGGGCGAAAAATTGACTTTTACCAAGGCTTTTTAGAGCGTGGACGGCCTATTTTTGCGCAGCACGAAGCTCAAGAAGGTGCAGTTCTTAAACCTTGTGTGCAGTGTGCGTATCCTACCTCTAGTGGGGATTTGTGCGGCGTGTGTCGCATAAAAGAAGCTGTTGCCCGTGTGTAATTGTCTATAACCGCCTTACATATTCTACTTGCAAAAAAAGCGAAAATGCAGAAAAATATTACCTGAAATTACATTTAAGAAGGAGGCAACATGCTTATACGTCAATGGATGACAGAAGAAGTCATCAGTGTCACCCCAGACACTTCGGTGCTTAAGGCTACAAAGCTTATGAAAGACCATAATATAGGTCGTTTGCCGGTGGTGGACGAAGATATGCAGGTTGTGGGCATTGTTTCTGACCGCGATGTTAAATTGGCTGCACCTTCTAAAGCCACCACATTAGATATGCATGAGCTGCATTATTTGCTTTCTGAGCTTAAAGTAAAGGAAATTATGACCAAAAGCCCAGACTATGTTTCCCCTGATGACAGTGTGGAAAAAGTGGCTATGATTTTAGAGAGCAAAAACTTTGGCGGCATGCCTGTGGTGGAAAATGGTAAATTGGTGGGTGTTATAACCGACCATGATATCTTTAGGATTTTTATTAATCTTACAGGCGCGCGCCAAGAATCAGTGCGCTATGCCTTAGCTCTTAAAGATGATCCCGGTGTGCTTGCAGGAGTGCTCGATGTTTTTCGTCAGCATAATACCAATATAATTACTGTATTATCTTGTGTTGAAGAATGCATGATTGATAAAGATTATCGCCATGTGGTTGTGAGTATTAATCCTTTGGCTTCCAAAGAACTTGCAGAACAATTGGCTGAAGCTTTGCAAAAAGAATATACGCTGCTCCATTGGGGAGCGCACCACGTAAAAGTGTAGACAAAGTGCTGTAAAAAGTGTACGCACAAGGTCAGCGCTTTTGCTATATTTTCACGGTAGGCTTTGGAATTTTTGTATAATATAAAGTTTAAAAAAAGTGTATAAGTCTCTTGCCATTTTTGCAGTAATGTGGCAAGTTGTGCAACGTGGTAAGTGTTCAAAAGAACCTTCACCAACCGAATTTTGATGAGGCATATTGCCCTCCTTCGTGTGGGCTATTGTATTGGTTACACCAATGGAATGTCCCCTATTGGGGGAAAATTAAGAAAATGTCCAAGGAGGACAACATGGCTGAGATTAGTTATAAGGGCAAAAACTTTGAAGTGGATGAAGATGGTTTCTTGTTGCGTTTTGATGACTGGTGCCCAGAGTGGATGGATTATGTAAAAGAATCCGAAGGTATCACCGACATCAACGATGACCACCAAAAAATTCTCGACTTCCTTCAAGATTACTACAAAAAGAATGGTATTGCCCCTATGGTGCGTATCCTTTCTAAGAACACTGGCTACAAATTGAAAGAAGTTTATGAACTTTTCCCATCTGGTCCTGGTAAGGGCGCATGTAAGATGGCCGGTCTTCCTAAGCCTACCGGTTGTGTATAGTTTATAAAAGATATCATACAAGCGGAGTTTCTTTATGAAGCTCCGCTTTTTTTTTGTGCCTTTTTGCTTGGCAGCTCCGCTTTTTTATTTTGCTGGCAAATATAATCGGAGATGCTAACAGGCTATTAAAATAATTTTAAAAACGCACTAAGAACATACCGCAAAATTTCTTGCCTTTATATACTTCTATACGAAAAATACGTCCGCTTTTGTCCATAGAAAATCTTTTGATAAAAGATTTTTGCGTTAAAAGAATGCCGCTCTCATTGCTTTTTCCCGTATCAGCTCCAATGGCATTAACTCTATATCCGCCTAAAGGTAAAACCTCTATATTTTTTTTTACCGTAACTATTTGACCAAAAGAAATATTTTTTTCCTCTCCGTCCACTTGCACACGCATGGCACTTAAGCTTGTGTCCACATCCATCCATTGGGGACTTATGGTGGTTAAAGTGCGATTGCCATAATGCACAGCTAATTTATTTCCTTTGGGCAACACAGCCATAATGGGCTTTGAGGCTACAGCCGCATAATCATTGCGCGGTAAGGGAAAATAATTGATAGATCCGCGCACGTCTTCTAGGGGCAGCATAATGCGGTTTTGCATAAATGTTACGCTAAGATGGCTTGTAAGCGCCTTGCTTACGCCAGAAAAGGTGAGCTCAAAATCTCTTTCTAATTCAATCCCTACAACTTTGGCAAAGGCATCCACCATATGTAAATGGTAATATGTACGCCCGGGCACGGAAAATTCTTTGCTGGCTTCAAGCCCAAAAGCAGCCTTGCCGTGCCGTACTGCAAACCAAGAAAGGCTTTTTTCCATTTCTTTATCGCCCTTGGCTGTGTGGGTATTGTGCACATGCAAAGCATGTCCTGCTTGTAAAAGGTGGGCATTAACGCTTTTAACGACTTTGCTAGCAATGTTTTCTAATAAATCAAGGCCTTGAGCTGTATTTGTATCTTCTAAGGGCATAATGGCTTGGTCTATAATAACCGACTGTCCCCAACGTTTGGGATTGCGTAATTTATCTATATATTTAGTACGATAAAATCCACTGCCATCATGCAGGTTAAGTACTATGTCTACTTCTTTGGATGTGATAATTTCTTGAATACGGCTTACGGTGTCGTATTGCGGGTCCTTGGTAGAAAGAGCGGCAAATTTGCGGTTCATATCGCCGTGTACGCCACGACTGCGCTTGATGATGCTTGGAAAATTTAAATTGGGCACCACCCAAAGGGTTCCTTTTTTTACTTTATAATGCGTGGCTATGAGCGTTGCCGCAGAAAATCCTCCGGGTTCATCCCCTTGAATGCCGCCAATAACGAGCATTACAGGGCTGCCACTGCCTAAGCGAAAAAAGCTAAAATCCAATTCTTTTGGTGACACGTTTGGCGCTGCTATAGATATTGCTGGAAAGCTCACCAGAAGCCATAAATAACAGAATATAGTTTTTTTGCATAAGAACCGATGAAACATGAAGCTTGCCTTTTTTAAGAATATACAGAGAAATACTCAATTTTGCTGCAACAGCATAAGAAAGCAAAAAAAAACCTCAAAGTCAAGAATGCTTTTTAGACATAAAAATAATCACGCAGAGTAATGAAGGCTTTTTTGCAAATTGACTTTTTTCCAAGCTGCTATATCTTGTACCTTACATATTAAAGGAGAAATTTTACATGACCAGTCAAATAAAAACGGTACTTCTTTTAGCCTTGCTTTCAGGCCTTATTATTATGCTTGGCGGCGCCCTTGGTGGCAGAGTAGGCATTGTTATTGCTCTTGGCTTAGCCTTGATTATGAATGTGGGGTCTTATTGGTATTCAGATAAGATTGTGCTTTCCATGTATAAAGCGCGAGAGCTTTCTGTGGCAGACGCACCAGCTTTGCACGCCATGGTAGAAGAATTGGCGCAAAGAGCCGGCATTCCCAAACCACGAGTATGCATTATCCCAGAGCAA
>CAYJGS010000075.1:0-1481 GCA_964369505.1 uncultured Desulfovibrionaceae bacterium
CCCCCAGACCCCCTTCAAAACGCGCTACTTTAATAGGTACATAGTAATAATGCATACAAATACATCAGAAAATTGCAACAAAGGCATGCCGCGTACTTTATATGTGGCTTTATGGTTTCCTTTAGCTTCGGAGACTTTTGTTTTTTACGAAGTACAAAAGTTTTTTGACAAGGGCATGCCTGTTTCTGCCATTGCTTTATATGGTGATAAAAGCAAAAATTTAGCTGAGCATATTAAAAATACGCGCATTCCCATTGAACGTTTTGGCATTCCCGCCACTTTGCGCATATTGCGCGCTGTGTGGCGGCGGTATCGTAAAGAGCCGCAAAAAACCAAATATATTTTGCGCATGCTCTTTTGCAGGCGTTGGCGTGATTTGGAAATGCGTTTAGAAAGTGCTTGGGCTTGTGTGGCTGGTTTTTATTTGGCCGAGCGTTGCAAGGCCATGGGTATTGAGCATATCCACACCCCATGGGCCAATGGCCCTGCCACAGCTGCTTGGGTTGCACATTACCTTGAAGATATTCCTTTTTCTTTTACGGCTCGTGCCGGAGATGTGCGCCCACCCGACGGTTTTTTGCAAGAAAAGCTCGAAGCTTGTGCCTTTGCCAGATCAGAATCTTCGTATCAAATACCGCTCATGGCTTCTTTTTTGCCCAAGGATAAGCATGATAAATTGTACATTACGTATAATGTACGCACCCTTTCAGCAGAGGGACAAGCGGCTGTTGCCATGCAAAAACCTTTTAAGATTTTGGCCATTGGCAGACTTGTGGAAACAAAAGGTTTTCAATATCTTATAGAAGCCGTAGGCATGCTCACCGCTTGGGGCATTGAAGTGCAGCTTGACATAGCAGGCGATGGCGCTTGGATGAACAAGCTTAAAGAATGCGTGAAAAAATTTAATGTGGAAAAGCAAGTGAACATGCTTGGTTTTGTAACCCACGATAATATATTACCATATATTTTGCGCAGTGATATTTTTTCCATGCCCAGTGTGGTTAAAAGACATGTAGAAGATTGCGACGGCTTGCCCAATGTGGTCATTGAGGCCATGAGCTATGGCCTGCCTGTAGTGGCCACCGATGTGGCAGGCATGAGCGATGTAGTTAGAGATGGTGAAACGGGCTATCTTGTGCCGCAGCGTGATGCCAAAGCCTTGGCTGAAGCTTTACGTAAGATGGTAGAAGATCCGGAAAATGCCAGACGTATGGCCCATAATGCCAAAGAGCTTATGGACAGCATGTTTGACTCTGAGGCAAATTTAGAAAAAGTTCGTCAATTATTTTGTACATATACACCAAAGAAAAATAAATAAATATGCGCAAAGAACCGCTGTATGTGAGTATCGTTGCAGCTTTTGCATGATTTATTATGCAAAGGCTGCACGGAGCATTGACATATGTCAATGCAAACGAAAATCAAGAATAGGTGTAGCTTTGCTGCACCGTTACATGATTGATTTTCGAGTGTTAAACTTT
>CAYJGS010000075.1:1491-8796 GCA_964369505.1 uncultured Desulfovibrionaceae bacterium
TCAACGATTTTTTTAGGGCTTAGCAATGCGCAAAGAACCGCTGTATGTAAGTATCGTTATCGACACGGAGGAAGAAGGGCTTTTCACAGGTCGTTATCCTCGTAAGGTAGGTGTGAAAAATGTAGCCGCTTTGCCAAGCCTTGCGCCCTTAACCGAAGAATGCGGTATTCCGCTGACCTTGGTTTGTGCCCACCCTGTATTTGCTCATGCTAAGAGCTGCCATGTACTTGATCACATGCGCAAAAATTATAATGCGGAAATAGGCGCGCATTTACATTATTGGAGCACGCCGCCCTATTCTGCAAGTGAACAAGCCACAGACGAAATGTTTCCCTATGTGCAAGCCAAAGACGTGCCGCAGGATCTTATGCGCCAAAAGCTGCAGGCTTTGCTCAAGGCAGCGGCAAATTTTTGTGGTCACAGCGTGCACACTTTTCGCATGGGGCGTTGGGATATGCCAAAGGAGCTTTGGCCACTTTTTGCAGAATGCGGTATTACTGTAGATTCTTCCATACGCCCTTGGCAATACCCCAAAAATTGGCGTGACCATTTTTTAGCCCCCACACAGCCTTATAGCATGGAAATTAATGGTAAAACCATTATTGAAATACCGGATACTTCTGTACCACTTGTGCCTTTGAATATGGCAAAACTCATGTACAAGGCTCCAAAAGCGCTTTTGCATACATGGCATCAAACCTTGGTTATGCTGCCAAGCCCTGTGCACCATAACCTTGCCTATATGAAGGCCGCGGCGCTGGTTATGTTGGCGCGTGGGGATAAAGTGCTTAACCTTACATGGCATTCCACAGAAATTGCGGCCGGCGCTACACCTCATTTGCCAAACCAGGCCAGTGTGGATAAGGTTATTGCCAGAGCGCGTGCCTTTTTGCTTTGGCTACACAAGCAAGTGCCTGTGCGCGGTGTAACCTTGGGGCAATTGGCTAAGGAAAAAGATTTGCACATCCCCCCATTGGACGCCAATGCTTACACTTTGCCCGGAGATTGGCACCCTTAAGCAAGTGATTATATTGCACATTAAATTTTTAAAAAACTTGCCATAAAGCTTTTTTTATAGTCTACTACCAAGGCATGATACTTTCTTTTCAACACATAAAGGAGCATTCTATGTCTATTACCAAAAGTCTTTTTAATGCTTGGAATTTTCGCCATGCGTGCAAAGAATTTGACCCTTCCTATCACATCAGTGACGCAGATATAAACACCATATTAGAAGCCGGCAGGCTTTCGCCATCTTCTTTTGGATTTGAGCCTTGGCAATTTTTAGTCATTCAAAATAAAGCATTACGCGAAGAGCTTTTGCCCATTTGCTGGGGTGCTCAGGGGCAACTTCCCACGGCCAGCCATTTTATTATCTTCTTGGCCCGTTTGGGTAAGGCCATGAATCCAAAAGATACGTATATACGCGAGACCATTATGCGTGACACGCAAAAGCTGCCCGACGAAGTGGCGGAGATGCGCGTTGGCTTTTTTGAAAATTTCATAGAAAATGATTTAGCTTATGCCGGTAATGACAGGGCAAAATTTGAATGGGCCGCTCGTCAATGCTATATTGCGCTTGGCAATATGATGACAACTGCCGCCTTGCTTGAAATCGATTCTTGCCCCATGGAAGGTTTTAAGAAAGCTGAAGTTGAAAATCTTTTAGCTTCCAAAAATTTATTGAACAAAGAAACCCACGGTGTGGCTGTTATGCTTGGCCTTGGAAAGAGGATTAAAGAACCACACGAAAAAACCCGCAGAAGCATGGATCAAGTGGTGCAGTGGGTTAAATAGTCGTTACTGAAAAAACATACAATATATCTGAAAACAATTGTGCAGAGTTTTCAAATAATAGAATATTCACCGGTGGCGGCCTATTTTATGGTGTAGAAACTCACTCCCACAAAATTTGGCCGCTCCCTCAAATATTTCAAAAAGTCCACATGCACCACTTTTTTGTACTCTCGGCTGGCGTGGTATAATTTTCCTTCTTTAAGCAAGCCCATATGGGTGACCAAGCGCTGTGCCCCTTTTTGCCCCGGCCATAAATTATCCGATATTTCTCGCAAAAAAAACACCACCATAAAGTTTGGCAATGTAGCTATAAATTTTGCATTTATATATTCTTTTGGCACATAAGCAATGGAAGCTGTGGCTTTTTTGGGTTGTTGTAAAGCTTTGTTTATATATTCTTTATCTTTATTTTGCACAAAAGAATTTTGCAAAAACCACTGTTGCAAATCAAAGGAAAATTGTGTTTTAAGAGTATTTTTAAGCGAATACTCAGCGATAAAGCCGGCATGCAGAGCATTGGGAATCCATTGATATTCCACAAGGTGCGCCCTTGTAAAATAATCTACTTCTCCATCAACATAGCGTATTTTAAGTATATTTTCTATAAAATCTGTACTATTTTTTTTCTGCTTATATTGCGCAAGTATCGTCTCTACATAGGTAGTACAATCAAAGCCATCCTCTCTAAATATGGGCTCAGGCGCATATGTGCTTTCTTTCCCTTCACCTAAAGGGGCAATTATATAGGGTGCATCAAGATAAAATTGCATGTCTGCATTGGCGTAAGATACCATAAGACATAATAGTATTGGCACATATAAAAGCACGTTTTTCATAATATTCCTGACAATGTTATTGTGCAAGGTCTTTTAATACAGCACATCTAAAGATTCAAGGGACGTTAAAAAGCGTTTTACCACATCTGGCATGGAATCTTCGTGCACATAAGCTAAGTATACCGAAAAAAGTTCCGGATTTTCGCGAATATCAAGGGCGCATAGTGTCCTTTCTGCCAATTCATTTTCTATGGTGAATCTGGCAAAAAACGCCCCATATGAGCTATTGGGTATGAGCATTCGAGACACAGCAGCATTAATATTTTTCATGCCGACCATGGGCTCTACATTATATTTTTGAAAATATCTATGTAAAAAAGTAGTAAAACCTGAATCATTTGGTTGAAACAATACAGAAATATTTGCAAAATCACGCACTGAAATACTTTTTTGCCTAAGCAAAGGATTTTTTGGGCACACAGCAAAAACCATTTCTTGTTGCAATAAAAGGTGCAAATTTACACCTTCAAAACCTTCTGCATCTGCAACTATACCCACGTGAATTTCTTTATTGATAAGGCGCTCTAAGGTTTCTGTTTGTGAACCTATTACCACATTTATTTGCATTTCCGGAGATGTTTGAGAAATATGGCGCATAATCCTTGGCACAAGCACTTGCGCGGGGGTCATATGCGAACCTAAAAGCAAAGTATTTTCTTGTACTTTACCTATATGCAATAAAATTTCTTCCAAAGGTTTTACATGCGAAAACATGTCATTTACTCGCGGCAATATTTGCATACCATAACTTGTGGGCTTAAGGTGCCCATAATGGCGCGTGAAAAGCTGCACTCCCAACTGACTTTCAAGTTTTTTTATTTGCATGGTGACAGCAGGCGGCGATACATGCAAAGCTTTGGCTGCATCTCTAAAATTTTCATACATAGCAACCATATAAAACACATAGAGTTGATTTAAATTTATATGCATAGCTGCCTCCTAAATCCCAATATACGCCAAGATATAAAATTAAGCAAAACTTATCGTTCACTAAATTTTAATGTTTTTACTTTCGCTGTGCATTTCCATATAGAGAAAAAAAGCACAAAGTATTTTTGTGGATTGAAACCTCTACATAATTCATTATGTAGTTGAGCCTGAAAAACTATGCAACCATGTATAATTGCGGATGTAAAACATAAAAGTGGCTACAGAAAAAATGCCAGAAACCAAGCATGTAATGCGACTTTTGGGCATTTTTACGGCATTAACACACTTGTTTTTCAAGGCTCGACTAAGGAAATTTTTCTGTAAGAAAAATTTCGCGCCACGTAAAATAAGCCAGAATTTACTTCTGGCGTCCCCTTTAGGGGGATTTGGAGTGAGCGTGCCTTTAGAAAAATGCATTGGAAATGCGTTTTTCATGTTCGACTATGTAGAGGGGCATGGAGCGTTGACGCTAGTCAGCGCGACCGAAAATCAAGAATAGGTGAAGCTTGCTTCACCGTTCCTGCCCAAAGGGTGCCACGAAGTGGCATAGCCGTTAGGCGAGTTCACGAGCCTTACGGATACAGAGAGCAACGCAAGTGATTGATTTTCGTGCCTTTCGCTCTGCACAGTAAATTTTTATGTTAAAACAATCTTTCAAATATTAACAATAAATTTATATGTAAAAATAATTGTGCAGAGCTTTCGAATTATAATCTGACTATTTTTAAAAAAGGATGTACCCATGGCACAAGCAACTTCCCCCCCTAGCGATAACAAAGCACCTAATAAGGATTTTTCTCTTTATGCATTATCCTTCATAGGCATTCTCATCACTTTGGGTTTTGGTTCTCTTCCTCCCATAGACCCCATTACCCCTTTGGGTATGAAGGTTATTGGGGTTTTTCTTGGCATGATTTTTCTTTGGTCTTTTGTGGGTTTATTATGGCCTAGCCTTTTGGGTATCATATCCTTAGGCATTCTTGGCTATGCTCCCATGAGTAAAGTGCTTGCATCTTCCTTTGGTTCACCCGTGGTTGTGCTCATATTTTTTGCCATGATTTTATTTGGCGCTTTTGAACATTATGGTATTTCACGCTACATAAGCCACTGGTTTTTAACCCGTAAAATCATCAATGGCAAACCCACGGTTTTTAACTTTGTGTTTTTATACACAACTTATATTTTAGCAGCTTTGGCAGCCACCATTTTGCCCACCATCTTGCTTATGTGGTCTGTGCTTTACAGTATACTCAATGACGTGGGCTATAAAAAAGGTGACGCTTACAGCAATATCATGGTCATAGGCGTTTTATTTGCGGCCATTTCCGGCCAATGCGCCAAGCCTTTCTTGGGTTCTGCCCTGCTCATCTTATCTTCTTATGAAAAAGTGGCCGGCGCTCCCATAGACTATCTGCCCTACATGGGATTTGGCTTTATTATTAACACTATAGCTATATTCTTATTCACGCTTATCATTAAGTATATCATCAAGCCGGACATGTCTAAAATTGCCGATATAAATATTGAGTTCTTTAAGAAAAATCCCCTACCTCCCATGGATAAAAGGCAAAAAATACTTTTTGGCTGCTTATTTGCTTTCCTTATCCTTGTGCTTTTACCAAGCATTCTTCCGACCAGCGTTCCAGGCATTGGCATATTAAAAAGCTTAGGCCCTTGGGGTGTGACCATAGCCTTTGTTATTGGTTTAACCATATACAAAATTGATAGCAAGCCAGTGATAAACTTTAAAGAAATGTCTGCCAAGTACATAGGCTGGGATGTGTATATCTTGGTAGCCATGTGCATGGTTATAGCTGGCGCCTTGCTAAGCCCAGGCACAGGCATTAAAGAATTTATTTCCGGCATTGTGCAACCCCTATTAAGCGGCTTATCTCCCTTTGTTACCACTCTTATGATTATCATTTCCGGGGTGGCCATCACCCAAGTGGCCAATAATGGCGTCATGGGTGCTGTGCTTATGCCTATCATTGGTATCATTTGCATGGAAGCTGGCCTAAACTTTGCTGCCGTAGCCACCATGATGACCTTTGCCATGCACTTAGCCATATTAACTCCTGCAGCCTCCCCCTATGCTGCAGTGCTGTATGCCAATACAGATTGGCTTGAAAAGGGCACTATTTTTAAATACGGCTGGTTTGTGGTTATTTTAACCATGACTTTATACGCCACCATTGGCTATCCTTTAGTAAATATCTTTTTCGCCGCATAGTGCTTGCTTTGAAAAAGATTCACCATAAAAGATGCCAAGGCATCAAAAAGAACAGGAGAATAAAATGTCTGTAGATTTTCAAAAATTTCGTCACGTAATCAATGAACAATTTGACGCAGAGCAAGCCATGCAAGCAGAAATGGCTAAGCAAGAATACAGCTTTGACGCCCCCTTTGTGCGCGTAAACCCTTATCTTATTGCTCCTCTAACAGCTCTTGTGCACTTTAAAACTGCCACAGCACAAAGTGTGAGCGTTGTGGTAAAAGGCAAAGAAGAAGCCGGTGATTTTGCCTTTAGCTTTCCCAAAGCTACCGAGCATTACTTGCCCATTTTGGGCCTATATGTGGGCACAAGCACCAATGTGGAATTGACCCTTGAAGACGGCAGCAAAAAAACTTTGTCCATTACCACCGACGCAGCTCCTGAAAAATTGAAAAAGCCCACAAAAATGGAAACCACCGCCGAATATTTGGGCAAAAATGTGGTTTTTGTTTCACCCACCACCCCTGCCCTTTTGGCAGCCTATGACTATAAGGGTGATGTGCGCTGGTATTGCACATTGAACACATCCTTTGACTTAAAGCGCATTAAAAACGGCCGTATTCTCGTGGGTTCTCAGCGCTTGCTCATGCCCCCTTACCACACCACAGGTGTGCTTGAAATGGGCATGATCGGTAAGGTATATAATGAATTCCGCGTACCCGGCGGTTATCACCATGACCAGATGGAAATGGAAGACGGCAACTTGCTCATCTTAACCCAAAAACCAGAGCGCGGCACTGTAGAAGACGCTTGTGTGCTTGTGGACAGAAACACCGGCATGATCATCAAAGAATGGGACTATCAAAAGGTTCTTCCACAAAATGTGGGCGGATCTGGCAGCCAAGACGCCCACGATTGGTTCCACAATAACTCCGTATGGTATGACAAAAAAACCAACAGCTTAACTCTTTCCGGTCGTCACCAAGACGCTGTTATTAACATAGACTATGACACCTGCACCCTCAATTGGGTTATTGGTGACCCCGAAGGTTGGCCACAAGAATTGGTGGACAAATACTTCTTTAAGCCCATAGGCGACGTGGCCAATTTTGATTGGCAATACGAGCAACACGCCGCCGTGGTTTTGCCAGACGGGGATATCATGTGCTTTGACAATGGTCACTGGCGCGCCAAAGTAAAAGAAAAATACGTACCGGCCAAGGACAATTTTTCCCGCGGTGTGCGTTATCGTATAGATACCGACAAGATGGAAGTGGAACAAGTATGGCAATTTGGTAAAGCACGCGGCGCAGCCGTTTTCTCTACCTATATATGCAATGTGGAATACTATGCCGAAGGCCATTATATGGTACACTCCGGCGGCATAGCCCGCTATGACGGTGAAACCCTTGATACGCCCCCTGCCCGCTTTGTGGGTGAAGAAGCCAAAAGAGTGACCTTAAATTCCGTTACCGTTGAAATTAAAGACAATAATATCATGTACGAAATGCATTTGCCCGCCAACTTCTA
>CAYJGS010000075.1:8806-10381 GCA_964369505.1 uncultured Desulfovibrionaceae bacterium
GGGCAGCCTGCTCGGCACCCTTGGTGTTACAGAAGTATTTGATACTATTCCAGATGTAGAAGCAGGCGGCATGGCTCCTGGCAATTACAAATTGCGCTTTGGTCAAGAAGACGATCGTTTGGTATTCAAAGGTACTTTTGAAAAAGGCCAGCTCGTCATGGTGCTTTTAGAAGGTAAAGATACACAAGCTTACTTTGTGCCCACCACCAAGCGTCCCTTCCTTGCCATGTGCGTGGGAACCTTCTTAGATTCTGATGACCGCGCTGTGGAATTTCCCATAAGCTTTGAAGGTCTTTCCGGTGCCTATGAAGTAAAAGTTATTATTGATGACAAAAAATACGATACCGGCGTTAACATCAACGTATAACAGGCTAACATATAAGTAAGAAACCACCAGCCCAGCTGGTGGTCAGAGCATTGACAAAGCTTCTGGGGGAAAACCTTTTGTGAACAAAAGGTTCTTCCCCCCGCTCAGAACTGCCCCCCTTTCCAAAAAACTTTAATGGCGGCAATAGATTATCCCAAAAATGCAAGCATTGCCGCATCTAAGGTTCTCAAAAATTATCATTCACACAAAGTTTCCAAAGCCAGAAAGTTCACATTTTGAACTTTTTGTTAAAACATTACAAAGTATTTTTATAATGCGGGGTTTGTCAGCAGTCTGACCTTCCGCCTAGCGGGAGGTTTTCTTTTTCCCCACAAGAACTGACCCCTTCCAAAAAAACTTTAATGCGGTAACAACTTATCAATGTTGCATATTGATACTTTCCTCATCTTCCCCCAGCATTTGACAATAGCATGTCATATAATGTATGTTTATAGACGATATTACATGCAAAAAAACCATTGAGGAAGCAAATATGTCTGTTTCAGCTCTACGCCATAAGCCTACACCATCTTACTTTGACGTAAGTGCTGTTTTTGGTGTGCTTCTTGCTTCTCTCTTATATCTACAATCTATAAAGCTTATCATATAGAATTTTTAAGGCGTTTTCCAATATTGGAAGACGCTTTTTTTGTTTTTAAGTCATTGCGAGGAGCGCAGCGACGCGGCAATCCAAACATTAAGGAGCTTACATGCAATCAAAAAACGCCCTAAATAATCTCATTAAACGCTACAAAGCCGTACTTAAAAAATGTCATATTTTAAATACCTTTGGTTCTTTGCTTATGTTTTCTATGCTAAGCCTTGGTGCTGCTCATGCCCTTATGCACCCCAACATGGCAGTGGCTGCATCTGGGGTTGAAGAGATACAAACCGATGGCACTGCCAGTGATGCAAACAATGGAAATTATACTTTAAACACTGATATTATAGGCGGTGCAGACCCAGACGTGGTCGTGCTGAAACTACCAATACAACCTCAGGTGAAGATAGCCAATCTGCCACAGCTAATGACAATACACTTACCATTGATGCTGGGGGTGCGGCGGATGATGCCTATGGTGGTTATGTTTGGAGTAAAGGTGGTGACGGTGGTCCAGGCACAAATGGCGGGGATGCTGGTGCTGTCAATGCAAATAACAATACATTAACCATTAATAGTGGTGGCAATGTTCGTTATGATGCCTATG
>CAYJGS010000076.1:0-10297 GCA_964369505.1 uncultured Desulfovibrionaceae bacterium
ACCGGTGACCTCATCCTTACCAAGGATGCACTCTACCGACTGAGCTACAAGAGCCTACCAAAGCGTTGAAAAACAGCAATCTGCTGCGTCATCGATAATAAATCAAACTGCTTATGTATGTCTATATACACGGCGCATCTTGATTTATTTCGTTTCCTTGCATCTTATTATTTTTGAACGCTTTGAACATTTATAGAGGCTTATACTAGCCTACCAAAGCGTTGAAAAACAGCAATCTGCTGCGTTTCCAACCGCGCTCGAAATACCTATAAAAAAAGTGCGCATTCGTCAAGCAAAAAATGGGCAAAATTTTCAAAAGTAAAATAACTTGTTTTATTGTCGACATGGGCTTATATGTATTGTGCAAGGTTTTCTTAATATGTGAAAGCGCGTTTTTTTAAATAAGGTTTATCATTATGCATAGATATATATTCATACTTTTACTTTGCATTTCTTTGGTAGCCTGCGGCCCAAAGAGCGTTGGCCAAGGTGCGCCGCAAGCAGAAATTACCGGTGTTGGCTATGCCAATGACGACCCAAGCCGCTTGCGCTATCCTTTGAGCGGAAAAAAGATAGACAAGACATTATATGTTCTTAACCACCCTGAATTTATGCAACAATGGCAAGACACCACCCATAATTACTTGCGTGGATTGCAGGCCGACCCCAAAAATCCACCCAACGATTACAACAACTTGCAACCACGTCAAGCAAGCCCCTTTAGGCAGTAAGGAAGCAACAAGATGGATCCCATCACCCATGCTGCCAGCGGAGCCTTGTTTGCTTCTGTAATCAAAGAAAGGCCGGCCACCAAATGGTTTTTGCCCTTGGCGGCTTTGACAGCGGCCTCCCCAGATATTGACGTTATATTTGCCCACGCGCCCCTTGATTTTTTACTATTACACCGCGGCATTACGCATGCTTTTGCCGCTGTGCCCTTTATGGCCTTGCTCATAAGTCTTTGCATGTATCCTTTATGGAACAAAAAAACGCCGCACGCTTTTAGCCTTGGCAAGACATATCTTTTTGCCGCATGCCTTTTGCTTTTGCATATTTGGCTAGATGTGGTCACCACGTATGGCACCTTGGCGCTCTTGCCTTTTTCTGAGTATAGAGTGCGTTTAAATGGCGTATTTATCATTGATATTTTAGTTACTCTGCCTATTTTTGCTGCTATTTATTGGGGGCAAAAACAAAAAAAATGGGCTGTCCTTGGGCTTATATGGATTTTCATATATCCATCGGCCTGTGTTTTTTGGCGCATGCATTTGGAGGATACAGCCCTTGCAAGGCTTACAAATGCAGGCCAAAACATAGAAAAAATTGCCGTGTTGCCCGACGCTTTTGCGCCATTATATTGGCGGCTTATTTATGAAAATGACGAAAATTTCACGCCAAATAAAAACACAAGCAATGCTCCTTATACAGCTAAAAACATGCAAGGATTTAGCTTCGCCCCTGCTGCAAATACCGTGTGGCACCAAGGCTTAAACGCCCTTGGTTCACCGCGCACAGAGCTTATTGCTTATCCGGCTTTGCCCAAAGAAATAGCGCAAAGCTTAAGCGAGCAAAGCGAGCGCGGTCTGGCGTATATGCAATTTTCGCTCATACCCACTTTTGAACTGCGGCCCCTTAGCGCGGAAACACCCTTAACCGAAGCGCGAGAAGTGGCCATATACGACTTGCGCTTTAGCAGTATGTTACCCTTTGTTATTGATTTAATGCATAAACGCAACAATGGCGAACCCACGTTTTTGTTTCTTGGTAAACAGCAAGAAAACACATGGACTGATGTACGCCTCATTTTTAGTGGTTCAGGCAAGGATTCTTTATGGCAAAAGCCTGTGCCTCCCCAAAAACCCACATGGTGGCAATGGCTTTTGGGTGCAGCGCCACCTCTTAAACTGCAATAAATACTATATATTAGGACAAATTATGACTTCTTTTTCCCATATGCAAGACGATGGCTCCATAAGCATGGTGGATGTATCGCATAAAGCTGAAAGCTTGCGCACAGCCATTGTACGTGGGCGCATTGAACTTGCGCCAAAGACTTTAGAGCTCTTACAACAAGCGGCTCTGCCCAAGGGTGATGTGCTCACCACCGCCAAGATTGCCGGCATTTTGGCGGCCAAGCGCACGGCAGAGCTTATTCCTTTGTGTCATCCATTGCCGCTATCTTATGCAGATATCCGCTTTGCAGTGTATGCTGGCGGCCTTTTGCTAGAAGCAGAAGTGCGCACAAGCTCTAACACAGGCGTTGAAATGGAAGCCCTTGTGGCGGCGCAAATGGCGGCGGCCACAGTGTATGACATGTGCAAAGCAGTGCAAAAAGATATTGTTATCAGCGATATACGACTTGTTTACAAAAGCGGCGGCAAAAGCGGTACATTCTGCGCCAAAGACTACACCAAAGGACAATTGTTGGCATGATTTCACTTCCTAGTATTGATCCTGTGGCTTTGCGCGTGGGCTTTCTTGAATTTCGCTGGTATGGCATTATGTATGTGCTTGCCTTTGTTTCCGCATGGTTTTTAGGGCGATATCGCGCATCAAAGCCCAATTCAGGCTGGACTAAATCCGCCTTTGACGATTTGCTCACCTTGGGCATGTTGGGCGTTATTCTTGGAGGGCGCATTGGCTATGTGCTTTTTTATGATTTGCCCTATTATATTGAAGACGTAAGCAGAATTTTGCAAATATGGCAAGGGGGCATGTCTTTTCATGGTGGGCTGCTTGGCGTTTTGTGTATGCTGTATATTTTTGCCAGGCACAGCAAGCGTCCCTTTTGGAGTGTCATAGATTTTGCCGCTCCCTTGGTGCCCTTGGGACTTTTTTTTGGCCGCATAGGCAACTTTATTAATGGCGAGCTTTGGGGCAATGTAACCACTTTGCCTTGGGGTGTGGTTTTTCCCTACGCAGGCCCCTTGCCGCGCCATCCTTCGCAATTATATGAAGCTTTTTTTGAAGGTTTCTTGCTATTTATAGTCTTGTGGTGGTATTCGTCCAAACCGCGCCCCACTTGCGCTGTATCCGGTGTTTTTGCCATAGGTTATGGCCTAGCCCGCTTTTGTGTGGAATTTGTGCGCACTCCCGACGTGCACCTTGGCTATTTAGCCTTTGATTGGCTTACCATGGGGCAAATTTTATCTTTGCCGCTCATACTTGTGGGTATAATTCTTTTGCTCTATAGCCACAAAAAAAAGCCTGTATAGAATATTATGCAAGAAATACGCACTCAAGCCCAAGACAGACAAGCCAAGGTACGGGCTATTTCTGCGCGGCTTTTGCCTTGGTTTTCTGCCCATGCGCGTGATTTGCCTTGGCGTAAAGACTATGCCCCGTATCATGTGTGGATTTCTGAAATCATGCTGCAACAAACGCAAATGGAACGTGGAGTGCAGTATTTTAAGCGCTGGATGCAGCGCTTTCCAAGCATTGAAGCGGTGGCGCAAGCTTCAGAAGAAGACATCTTACACGCATGGGAAGGCCTTGGCTATTATACACGCGCGCGCAATATCCATAAGGCCGCGCAAAAGATTATGCGCGAACACAAAGGTATTTTCCCTAAAGAATTAGAGCATATCCGCGCCCTACCCGGCATTGGGCCTTATACCACAGGCGCCATAGCCAGCCTTGCCTTTGGGCATATACTGCCTTGTGTGGACGCCAATGTAGAACGCATAGTATCGCGGCTTTTTGATCTTGATATACCTGTGAAACAAGAACCAACCGCTGGGCATATCCGCGCCATAGCTTTAGCCTTGGCCATGGCCGCCCCAAAGAAAAGCATCGGCGCGCACAATCAAGCCATGATGGTACTTGGTGCGCTCATCTGCCGCAAAAAGCCGCTTTGTGCGCAATGCCCCTTACAGGATATATGCGAAAGCCATCGTCTTGGTATTACGCAAGAGCGCCCTGTGCCCGGAAAACGCGCAGCCATACAGCCCTTACTGGTGGTAACAGGAGTACTATGGCACAACAATAAAGTTTTTGTGCAAAAGCGCTTACCTCAAGGGGTTTGGGGTAATTTGTGGGAATTTCCAGGCGGGCGCATTGAGGAAGGCGAAAGCCCCGAAGAAGCCATTGTGCGTGAATTTATGGAAGAAACGGGCTTTGCGGTGAAAACAGTAAAAAAATACCCTATCATAAAGCATGGTTACACCACATATCGCATTACCTTACACTGTTTTGAGCTCACATTTGCGCAAAAGCACACTATAATCCCCACACTTACCGCGGCCACAGAGTATAAATGGCTTTCTTTAAGCGACACGGCAAATATAGCCATGCCTGCTGCGCACAGAAAACTTGTGGATATGCTGTAGTTTTTTACAGCTTTACTCCCCCCGTGCCCCAACACCTCCCCTACTCTTTTCAAAACGCGCTTATATGAGCTAACCTTCCGCGCTCACGACAATCCTATTAATCGCGATACAAAGCCAGTAACCATCGCTTTGCGTACAAAGCACTGCCCCCCATTGTCATTACGAAGAAAGAGCCCTTACCCCCGAAGAGGGGAGGCGAGAATTAACGTGGTTTATGCCCTTTAGGGTGTAATCCAGTCTGCACTGCTCCGAAGGAGCTTGTTGCAGACAATAGAGTCCATGCCTTTTAAATTTTAATAAAAGGAAATATCCTTCGGGCAAAGCTTTGAAGATGGATTGCCGCGAAAATGCGCTAGAAAAGCCTATCTTTGAACATAAGCCTTGCAGCGCATTTTCTCGCAATGACGAACAAAAACAGTTCGTTGCATGTGGCATAGTGGCATCGTCCCTTGCTCTAGAAGATGAAGAGCTTGCACTTCGTTATAGAGGGCAATCCGTCATACAGCGTGATATACGCCCGTGACGCTGCCGCAGGGCGAGACCTTGGCTCGCACTGCCCCGTAGGGGATCGCCGTAGGCAGCCCCGAAGGGATGGCAAGCGTAGGGCGCAGAGCGGGGGGAGCGGGATTGTAAGGGCGGCAGGGGGGCGGCAAGCCCCCCTTAGCCACTTACAAAAAAAAGCGCGTTAGTGAAAGTTCACCAACGCGCCTTGTATCATTTTAAAAATTACATCCTAAAAAGGCCAGAGGTTATCCATAAACCTTGTGAACCAGCCGGGCTTTTGCTTATCTGCAAGCACACCCTTACCATAATATTGAATATTGGCATCGGCAACTTGTGTGGACATTATGCTGTTATCTTGCGCCACATCACGAGAGCGGATGGTGCCGCTAATGACCATATATTGCGTTTCTTCGTTAACGCGAGTTTGACGAACACCTTCGATTTGTAAAATACCACCCGGCAAAACGCGTATAACTCTTGCGGCAAGAGAAGCTGTTACTGAGCCTTCGCGTGTGGTTTCGCCTGAACCTTCAAAATCGCTACCGGAAGACGTTTCCAAAGCAGGCATCCCCACTTGCGCCGTTGGATTATACTGCGATGGCAAGAAGGGGAACATGCTCACAGTGCTTCTGCCAAAGGCGGCATTTACCATATAGTTATTATTGCTAGCTTTATCGGCAGACGTATCTGCAGAGTTGGAAGCACTAGCACTTTCCATAATATGCACCACCACAATATCGCCCACGCGGCGAGCCCGACTGTCGGAAAAGAGCGGTTCAATATCACTTTCAGCAAAAAGAGAGCCGGGGTTACGGGCTTGTGTGCCTTCGTTAAACACAGGAGCCGGAGCCACAGGAGCCACAACCTCCGGGGCTTGCTTGGTGCTTTGGCAACCTGTGCACATCCATACCATCATACATATTAACCCTAATTGGCGTATTTTTTGACTAAACATATCTTTTTCCTCTCTCCCAAAAGATTATTGCACCACCACAGTTCTGCTATCGCGCACTGAGGCATACACTTGTTTTTTACTTTGCAAATTTCGCACCGCAATGGTTTCACCCGGCGCACCGTCAGACAATGCTTCAGCTTGTACCACCATGCGCACAGAACCTTTTTCATATAAAAGGGTCACAATGGAACCTTTGCGCACCATGGAAAGGCCCAATAAATCTGTCTGAAAAATGGTTTGTCCTGAACCTATGGGACGCACCACCTGCCATGGGCCGCCGCGTCCATCCCAAGGCATGCCTTGAAGGTGAGCAGCATTTACTCTAACAAAAGTAATATCTTCCACATTTAAGGCATCACCTTTATTCATAGGTCTGGACGCGGCCGGCACTTCTACCCACAGGTTAAGAAAAGCAGCACCTGCCACACGGCGCAAAATATTTCCCGATTCTTGTATAACAAAACGAAAAGTCACGCGCCCGGGCACAATGGTACCCACTTCTAAATTTACTTGCTGTTGCCCATGTGCCAAAAAAATGTAGGGAGGCAAGCGAAAATCTACAAGTTCGGCCGTACCCGGCATGGCATTGGTTTGAGCTGCCAAAGTTTTGACAACATAGGCGCGTAAATCGTCTTCGCGCAAGACCAGGCCGCCGCGCTGTATGGCAAGGGACGTTGGTATAATACATCTTGAAGCAATGTCTTTAAGCGTTGCCCGCAAGGCATCGGTTAAACGCACCCTATTAATTTGCAAGGGCTTGCCTTCTTCAGGCGGAGCTGGCCAAAGGGCTTGGGTGCGTAAACTTTCCCACTGCTTAGGCGGTATGGGACCTAAGGGTTCTGCTATATCTCCAAGTAATACCATATCCCCTTGAGTGACGGCAGCTTCGCGTATGCGCAAACGCCAATCCTTGCTGTTGGCAAGGTCTACCATACCGGGCATAGCATTTTGTGAAGTCATTTTACTGCGTGCAGAGTGGCCTTGGGCATCGTGCGCCTTGGGGCTTAAGGGTATGCCCGCGCCCATAGCTCCCATGGCACTACCTGCCCAAAGCACTATGCCCAAAGAAAGAGCAAAAAGCGCTAAAGACAAAAGCACCAAGGGCGCATAGGTACGACCACTAACACTAAACATGACTATGACCTCTTTAATTGCACCGCAATACCAAGCATGGCATCGGAGGTTTGGATAGATTTGGAGTTCACTTCGTAAGCGCGCTGACCCACAATCATATTCACCATTTCGTCCACCACTTCTACGTTGGACATTTCTAAAAAGCCTTGAGCCAAAGTGCCGGTATTATCTTCACCGGGCACGCCTTCTGCGGCATCACCTGAAGCATCGGTGGGGGTATAAAGATTGCGCCCACGCGCATCTAAGCCTGCGGGATTAATAAAGGTGTATACAGGAATTTCGGCCGAAGCAATTTCAGTGCCTTGTGAATCAAGAGCGGCAATATGCCCTTGGGGTGAAATGGAAATATTTTTTGTTTCCGCCGGAACAGTAAATTCGGGCTGTAAAATATAACCATTGGCCGTAACCACGGTGCCGTCTTGGTTAAGCTTAAACGAACCGGCACGCGTATACATAAGCTCACCATTAACTTCCACTTGGAAAAATCCATCACCTTCAATGGCCACATCAAGAGCATTGCCTGTATTTTGGAAGTCCCCTTGCGAAAAGAATTTATGCACAGCCGTTGGGCGCACACCCATACCCACTTGAATACCCACGGGCAATTGATTATCGCCTTCGGTTATGGAACCTGCAATCTTCATGGTTTGGTACATAAGATCTTCAAATTCAGCACGGCTTTTCTTAAAACCGGTGGTATTTACGTTAGCCAAGTTATTGGAAATAACGTCAATATTTAGTTGTTGGGCCACCATACCTGTAGCGCCTGTCCAAAGGGATCGCATCATGGCTTTATCTCCTTCCTTTATAAATAGCGTATACTATTGTTTTTAATTATATAATAAATTCAAGCTATCGCATTTTGGCTACTTTTTGAATGGCCTCTCTATCTATGGTATCCGAAGTTTGGATAACTTTTTGATACGCTTCAAATTGACGGTTTACTTCAATCATATTTACCATCTCTGTGACCACTTCCACATTGGCAGCTTCTACAAAGCCTTGTGACATACGCGCGCCACCAGCCAATGGGTCCACTTCGGCCACGGCCACGCCTTCACGCGCTTTAAAAAGATTATGCCCAAGCTTTTCTAAATTATCTTGGTTATCTACGGCCACAAAATTGATATTGCCGATGAGTTCATTGTCAGCAAGCACTTGGCCATCGCCGGAAATATGAATATCACGCGTGCCTTCGGGAATAACAATATTGCCGTCTGCGCCTTGTAAGGGAAAACCTTGGGGAGTCATGACGGTGCCGTCGGCACCCAGCACAAAGTGGCCATTGCGGGTATAGAAATCACCTTGGGGCGTATTTACCTTAAAAAAGCCTTCACCCGTGATGGCAATGTCCAGAGGATCACCGGTAAACTTCATAGCACCTTGCGTAAAATCCACTTTATCAACAGCAATACGCGGCCTAGCCATATTTTGTGGCTCGGGAAAAAGGGGCTTTGAGCGAACTGTGGCAAGGGGTTCGCGTATTTCGTCATGCGCAAAGCTGGCCATGGTGTCTTTAAAAGCCAACGCGTCACGTTTATAGCCATTGGTATTTACATTTGCCAAATTATTGGCAATGAAATTCATGCGGTGTTCGGTGGTAAGTGCGCCAAAAACGGCACTAAACATAGTTTCTTGCATGAAAATATCCTCCTGAAAGGCCTAAAACATGCTTAACCTTAAAGCTGTCTTTTTGCCTTACGCAAGGGTATTTGCAAAAGTTGTGCCGAAAATTTTATGTTTTTTTGACTGAGGGGGAGGAAGGGGAACAATCAGTATTGATATGCACTATAAACCCTATATTTGACATTTTCAAAAATTATATATAGGAATAAATTATGATAAAATTATGATAGTATTTACTACAAGGAGAACACTATGCTACAAATCAGACCCATATCAGATTTACGCAACAAATTTACCGAGATAGAAGAAGCCACCAAGCAAGGCAATCCTATTTTTCTTACTAAAAACGGCTATGGATCCATGGTTGTCATGAGTTTAGAGCATTACAGCCAACTAACGGAAAATATTGAAATAAAACTTAACGAAGCAGACATACAGGCTCAAAACCCCATTAGACTAACGCATGATGAAGTTTTTGCAAAGGCTAAAGCGAGTATTGCGACTGACTAAAAGGTTTATGATATGCAATACAAATTACGCTATCTTCCTTTATTTGAGCAAGATTTACTTGCAATTATAACCTACATTTCAGACAAGCTGCATAATACTGAGGCCGCTAACACTTTTATAGAAGAACTTGAAAAATCCATTTTAGAAAGACGCAAATATCCGCTTGCTTTTGAGCCGTACCCTTCAAAACATTCAAGACAGTATCCATACTACAGAATTTATATTGGAAATTATACTGCGTATTATGTTGTGATTGATGATACTATGGAGATGCGCCGATTGATTTATAGCCCGAGAAATGTTGATGATTTATTATAAGATAGCAGTCGCGAGTAGTAAGCGAGTTTGAGCGAGCAAGGCGGGCAACTGGAACTTGCTTTCGCTTATATCCTATGCGCCGCCGCGAGCGGATAAGCATGTTTTTCTGTGAGGCTCAAGGTGATTCTTTTGCTTACTTTTGCGAAATTTATCTTTTTTATGCGCACTGCGTCAGATGAAATTTTTCTTGTACGCATGTACTTGAGTACATTTACGCAGAAAAATTCCCTCTTCCTTGTGCGCATAGAAAAATCTGAAAATCCCTAAAATTAACCAAAAACCAACCATCCGCTTTTTTGCTGACAATAGGATAGCTTAATTTATTCCTTTATCTTTATAATGTTGCAAAAAAGCGGAAGCTCGGAAGGGATCCCCCCACGCATCGCATCCGCTCTCGCTCCTGCTCCGCGCACCCCCCTTATAGCCTTACGGCAAGGGGGGAAGGATGCGATTTCGCGCTTTTTACAGATTATTATTTGAGCGAGTAAGGCGCGCACGAGTCACTTGCTTACTCGTATACATGACGTGCAGTGCGCTCAAAAAGTATCATATGCAAGGAAACAAAACGTCGTAGACTCGCATGGCAAGTGAGCGGATGATTAAACGGATAAGGTCGGGCTCGAGTAGCAAGCGAGTTTGAGCGAGCAAGGCGCATAAGGTAAAACAGAAGTTAGACAGCCTTCGTTGATTGCTTCCTTAAAGCGTCGCAGGCTCGAGTAGCAAGCGAGTTTGAGCGGTAGTGAGCGGATAAAGCAAGAGCGTTACCTTAACCCGCCGGGAGGGCTCGAGCGGTAGCGAGCTTGAGCGAGCAAGGCGGGCAACTGGAACTTGCTTCCAGTTGCATCTTATCCGCCGCCGCGAGCGGATAAGGATGCGATTTCGCGCTTTTTACAGATTATTATTTGAGCGAGTAAGGCGCGCA
>CAYJGS010000077.1:0-10017 GCA_964369505.1 uncultured Desulfovibrionaceae bacterium
GCGCCCTCTATAAAAATTACTCAGCATTATTTTTCCTGTATATTTTTTTGTTTTTTATTTTTGTTTTTTTGTGGGGGGATAAACCCCCATAACCTTTCAAAACGCGCTTACTTAAACAAATTTAATATACCCTTCCTTAAAGCGTCGCAGACTCGAGCGATAGCGGGCTATCAAGCAAGTAAGGCGTATAAGCGAAACCTGCTTTCGCTTATATCTCATACGCCGTAACGCGCGGATAAAGTTTTAAGGAGAAATTTTTACAAAAATTTCCCCACCTCCCCCCAATGTTCCAACAACAAAAAATTATCCCTTAATTTCTTCATCCGTCAAATAACATGCTGGGTCTTCGGCCCAAACATCGTCATAATAAGCTTCGGCCCTAGCGCGGAAATTACCACCGCAAATTTTTAAATACTTACAAGTGGCACAGCGGCCTTTCACATGCGGTTTTTTATCTTTAAGCTTATGCAACAATTCAATATTAGGATCGTCCCAAATTTCAGAGAATGGACGCTCAAGCACATTACCAAAAGTATGGTTACGCCAGAATTGATCGGCGTGCACACTGCCATCCCACGAAATACACGCAATGCCGCGGCCTGTGCTATTGCCTTCATTAAATTGTAAAAGCTCCATAACTTCGGCGGCACGTTTAGGATCTTCACGCTTTAAACGTTCGTATAAATAAATACCATCAGCATGATTATCCACAGTAAGAATTTCTTTGCCCTGCCCTGCGTCAAAAAGTGCCTTGGTTTCATCCATAATAAGATCAAGCAATTGACGTGTTTCGGCGTGGCTTAAATCTTCTTTTATAAGATCAGAACCACGACCGGAATACACCAAGTGATAGAAACAGGCGCGGGGCACATTATGTTCCTTTAAAAGATTAAATATGCCGGGAACTTCTTGCACATTTCGTTTGTTGATGGTAAAGCGCACACCCACTTTTAAACCTTCGGCTTGACAGTTGGCAATGCCTTCCAAGGCTTTACGGAAAGAGCCCGGTACACCGCGAAAATGGTCGTGCACTTCTTCCATGCCGTCTAAAGATATGCCCACATAGGAAAGGCCCACTTCTTTGAGTTCTTTGGCTTTTTCTTTGGTGATAAGTGTTCCGTTGGTGGAAATAACAGCGCGCATACCCTTGGAAGTGGCGTGCTTGGCAAGCTCCACAAGATCTTTGCGCACCAAGGGTTCACCGCCGGAAAAAAGCATAACCGGTGCGCCATAAGCTGCCAAATCATCAATCATTGCTTTGGCTTGATCTGTGGAAATATCGTCTTTTCCTTCCACTTCCAAGGCCTTGGCATAACAGTGCACACATTTGAGATTACAGCGGCGCGTCATATCCCAGACCACCACGGGTTTTTTATCCTTAGAAAACTGTAAGAGATGTGAAGGAAGCTTGCCCGCTTCGCGCCCATAACGCAAAGCGTCGGAAGGTTCCACTTGACCACAATAAAGCTTTGAAATTCCAATCATTATATAACTCCAAATCTATTGCATGGCAGCACAAAGCCACCTAAGCAAGATAATTTTTCAGGGCTGCAAAGGCTTGTTCTATGCCTTCAGGTTTTGTGCCGCCGGCTTGTGCCAAATCTGGCCTGCCGCCACCGGAACCACCCACATGCACCGCCACTTCTTTAATGAGTGCAGGTGCTGTGAAGCGTTCGTGCAAGTCTTTAGAAACATATATAATAAGGCTTACCTTATCTTCTTCGTTGCTGGCAAGACAGACTATGCCGGAAGGCAACTTTGAGCGCACATCGTCCATGAGCTCGCGCAAGCCTTTCACGGGCACAGCGCCCACAGCAGCACAAAGCACCTTAATACCACTTATTTCTTGGCATTGACCCATGAGGTCTTGGCCTTGCCCAGAAGCGGCTTGTTGGGCTTGTTTTTCCATATCCTTGCGCAATTTTTTATTTTCTGCTTGCAAGGCTTCTATACGCGGCACAATTTCACCGTTTTTGGCTTTAAGGCCTTGGGCAATGCTTTGCAATTCGTTGCGTTGTTCTTGCAAAAGGCGTAGGGCTTGCCAGCCTGTGGCGGCTTCGATACGTCTGGTGCCAGAGGCTATGCCCGCTTCGGAAAGAATGCAAAATAAACCCGCCTCACCGGTGCGCTCAAGGTGTGTACCACCGCAAAGTTCCACTGACTCCACGTGTTCGCCATGACCAATGGTTAAAACGCGCACTTCATCGCCGTATTTTTCTCCAAAAAGAGCCACGGCACCGCCGGCAATGGCTTCTTTGTGGCTGGTTATGGCAGCGCATACGGGCGCATTGGCCAATATGGCGCGGTTCACATCGCGTTCAACGGCCAAAAGTTCTTCAGGTGTCATGGCAGAAAGATGTGTAAAGTCAAAGCGCAAGCGATCTGCCGCCACCAAGGAACCGGCTTGCTTTACATGATTGCCCAAGATGCGGCGCAAAGATGCGTGCAAAAGGTGCGTGCAGGTATGGTTACGGGCAGAGGCCAAACGATCGTCTTGCAATACTTCTAAAGTCACTTCGTGATCCAACAAAATGGAGCCCGAATCTACTTTTATGCAATGCACTGTCAAATCTGCAAAAGGCTTTAAGGTGTCCACCACTTGGGCTTTGCCTGTAGCTGAAGCCACGATGCCAAGGTCACCCATCTGCCCACCGGAAGCCCCATAAAAGGGTGTGCGCGGCGTTATGGCATAGCCGCTTTCGCCTTCATTAAGGCTTTCTGTGCTCATGCCATCGGCATCGAGCAAGGCCACAATGCGCGATGCGGCGGAAAGTTCGGTATAGCCCACAAATTCCGTATGCAGACCACCGTTGTGCAAGGGTGCAAAAATGGTGGATAAATCCGCACCGTCGGTGCCCAAAAGGCCGGAGCTTTTTTGCGCTGCCCTTGCCCTGTCTTTTTGCTCTTGCATGCAAGCTTCAAAACCGGCCGAATCTAAGGTAAACCCGCGTTTTTCGGCTATATCGTTTACAATATCCATGGGGAAACCAAAGGTATCGTACAATTTAAAGCACATGGCGCCGGAAATGCGGCTTTCATTCTTGCTTTGCAAACGTGCCAGTTCTTCCTCAAGAATATGTAAGCCTTTTTCAAGAGTTATGGAAAAACGCTCTTCTTCTTCACGCACCACACGGGCAATAAAGTCTGCAGATTGTAATAGATCAGGATAGGCATCGCCCATGACTTCGGTCACTTTGAGGGCTGTTTTGTATAAAAATGCTTCTTTAAGTCCCATGAGCGTGCCAAAGCGCAAGGCACGGCGCAACAAACGGCGCAGCACATAACCGCGCCCTTCATTAGAAGGCAAGGTACCGTCGGCTATAAGAAAAGCCGCCGCGCGGCTATGGTCGGCAATAACGCGCAAGGCTGTGTCTATATCATTGGTATCCGGTGCACTAAAGCTGTAGGTAACATTGGCTAAGCTCGCGGCATATTGAATGATATCTTGAAAAAGATCGCAATCGAAATTGGAGAATTTGCCCTGGCAAACAGCCGCCACACGCTCAAGCCCCATGCCCGTATCAATGGAAGGGTGCGGCAAGGGCACGCGCGTTCCGTCACCAGGTTGGTCATATTGCATGAACACAAGATTCCATATTTCCAAAAAGCGGTCGCAGTCACAGCGGCCAATGCCGCAATCAGGCCCGCAAGCCATGTCTGCGCCTTGGTCCACATATATTTCAGAACAAGGGCCGCAAGGGCCGGTATCGCCCATAACCCAAAAATTGTCTTTTTCATCTAGGTGAAAAATACGGTCGGGGCTTATGCCTGTTACTTCTTGCCAAAGTTTATACGCTTCGTCATCTTCGCGAAAAACCGTAACATACAGGCGCTCTTTTTCTAATTGCAATTCTTCGGTCACAAAGTTCCAAGCAAAGCCAATGGCTTCTTTTTTGAAGTAATTACCGAAAGAAAAATTCCCCAGCATTTCAAAAAAAGTATGGTGGCGTGCGGTACGCCCCACATTTTCAAGGTCATTGTGCTTGCCAGACACACGCAAGCATTTTTGCGACGTGGTGGCGCGCACGTAATCACGCTTTTCTTCACCCAAAAACAAAGATTTAAACTGCACCATGCCCGCATTGGTAAAAAGCAATGTGGGGTCATTACGCGGAATAAGCGGTGATGAAGGCACTATGGCATGTTCGTATTGGGCAAAGTATTCTAAAAAACGGCGGCGTATTTCATTGGCTGTAAGCATGAGTATTCCTTATTCATTATCAAAAAGATCTTCGTTGCCTTCGTCTAAATCTTCGTCTGAAGGCACAAATTCTTTGGGGTTCATACCAAGGTGTTCAATGACCTTGGCTTCAACGGCTTGGCGTAGCTCAGCATTTTCTTCTAATAAAGCGCGCACTTTTTCGCGCCCTTGACCAAGTTTTTCTGCTCCAAAAGCGAACCACGAACCACTTTGGTCTATGATTTTAGCTTCAATGCCAATATCTAAAAGCTCACCGGCGCGTGATATACCTTGTCCATATAAGATATCAAAAACAGCACTGCGGAAAGGCGGCGCCACTTTATTTTTTACCACTTTCACCTTGGTCTTAGAACCAAAAGCTTCTTCTTTGTCTTTAAGGGTTTGGATACGGCGAATATCAAGGCGCACCGAAGAGTAAAACTTCAAAGCATTGCCGCCGGTGGTGGTTTCCGGGCTGCCATAGCCTTGCACGCCTATTTTCATGCGGATTTGGTTAATAAAAATCACCGACGTGCGCGATTTATGTATGGTTCCCGTAAGTTTGCGTAAAGCGTGCGACATAAGCCTTGCATGACCACCCACTTGCGATTCACCCATATTACCCTCAAGCTCCGCTTGCGGGATAAGGGCTGCCACAGAGTCGATAACCACCAAATCCACAGCGCCGGAACGTACCAACATATCTGCGATTTCAAGTGCTTGCTCGCCCCAATCCGGTTGCGCCACAAGCAATTCGTCTGTATTTACACCAAGGCGACGGGCATAAGCCACATCAAGGGCGTGTTCTGCATCCACAAAGGCACAAGTGCCGCCCATTTTTTGGCATTCTGCCACAATGTGCAGGGTAAGTGTTGTTTTGCCCGAAGATTCAGGGCCATAAATTTCTGTAACCCTACCACGCGGAATACCCCCCACGCCAAGAGCCAAATCAAGGCCTATAGAACCGGTTGGAATAACAGGAATACTCACATGCGCATCGTCAGAAAGCTTCATAACGGCGCCTTTGCCGTATTTGCGTTCAATACTGCCCAAAGCTGTATTGAGTGCGTCTAAACGTGCATTTTCAGAGGATGTTTTTTTGGCCATGATTTTCTCCAAGGTAAATATGTAAAACTTGTTTGTGTTTGCATTAATTCATATGAAAGCGGTAAAATCTACCAGAAGCCACCACGCTTCGCAAGTCTTTGTATATATGCTGTCCGTATATATGCCCCTCAAGTCAAGGCAAAGCTTGACTAAAAATAAATATCTGCTTAGTACATTTTTCGAATAAAAAAGGCCTCTGCATAGTATATTGCGCAAAAGTCTTCATAAAAGGAGTTAAAGATGAAATTTTTGAAAAATTTAAGCATTATAATTTGCATCACCACCAGTTTTTGGTTGCTCATAGATTTTTCTTTAACAGCCCTAAATCTTGGCCCTTGGCGCATCACCACCTTTGTGGAAGGTACCAAACACCCCATCTATCATCACGATCTCAAAACAAATCTTAATCACGAAGTGGTATGGGGCAATATCTTTTATGAACTTTGTACCAACGAATATGGCTTTAAAATTTCTTGTGATGCCAAAGATAGCCCTGCGCCCAAAACATACGATGTGGCCTTTATCGGTGATTCTTTCACCGAAGGTGTTGGCATGACGTATGAAGACAGTTTTGCGGGTATGTATGCTAAAAATCACCCGGAATTAAAAGTGGTAAACCTTGGGGTGCGTTCATACAGCCCCAGTGTTTTTTATGCAAAAATACAATATCTACTCAAACAAGGTTTCTATTTTAAACATGTTATTGCAGGTATTGATATAAGTGATATTCATAATGAAGCTGTGGGCTATGTGCTCTCTCCCGATGAGCAAAAGATTTTAGAAAGAGAAAAAGAAGAAGGCGTGCCAAGCATAGGCATACACCTACAAAACACGCAAAGAAAAGATTTTTTTATACAAAAATATTTTGAATACACATGGTTTATCAATCTCATAGTCCACCAATGGCTTGAACCTAAAATCGGTGTGGAAGCTTTTGACATTGAAAATGTAAGCTCGGCCTGGACCCACAATCCCAACGCGCCAGGCTATGGAAGTGTGGGCATAGAAGGCGGCATTGCCTTGGCCATAAGCAGCATGGAAAAACTCAAAAAACTTTTAGACGCGCACAATATATCCTTGAGCGTGCTGGTATACCCTTGGCCGGAGCAATTGGCACACAAAGAACGTAAACACAAAGCCATGACCATTTGGCAAGAATTTTGCGCTAAAAATGACTGCGCGTATTTTATTGATGCCAATCCGGCCTTTTTTGACGCATTGGAAAAAACCGACCTGCTCACCGTATTAAACGACAATTATATACGCGGTGACTTTCATTTTAACAGAAACGGCAATGCCTTAGTATATGAATCCATAGAGAAAGCCTTACACTAATCATGAATACCAAAAAATACGACGCACTTGCTTTGTTTTCCGGCGGGCTTGACAGCATTTTAGCCGTAAAAGCCATAGAAGAACAAGGCCTTAAAGTAAAATGCTTACATTTTATCACCCCTTTTTTTGGCAAAGCAAATATGCTCAAAAATTGGCAAAAAACCTATGACCTAGACATCGAACCTGTGGACATAGGCGAAGATTTTGTGCGCATGTTGCGCCAAAGACCGGAGCATGGCTTTGGCAAAATGCTAAACCCTTGTGTGGATTGCAAAATACTTATGCTAAGCCATGCGCGTAAACTCATGCCTGTATATGGGGCAAAATGTATTGTTTCCGGCGAAGTTATAGGCCAAAGACCTATGTCGCAAAGGCGTGAAACCCTTAATATTATTAAACGCGAAAGCCAACTTAAGCACGAACTTTTACGCCCTCTTTCGGCAAAATTGCTAGATACCACAAGTGTTGAGCAAGAAGGCCTTGTGGATAGAAATGGGCTTTATGCCATTTCCGGTCGTGGGCGCAAAGATCAATTGGCCTTGGCCAAAAAATTTGGCATTACCAAAATACCCACTCCGGCAGGAGGGTGCCGCTTGGCAGAACAAGAAAATGCCTGTCGTTATTGGAATGTTTTGCAATACGTGCCAGACCCTCATGCGCCTGACTTTGTACTAGCCCAAACAGGGCGCCAATATTGGGCTTTTACCGAAAAAGGCCCCCATTGGTTAAGCATTGGGCGCAATGCCGACAACAATGCCCTTTTAGGTGAATTGAAAAAAAGCTCGGATTTGCTTTTCCGTTTATGCGACTTTGCAGGACCTTTAGCCCTTGGGCGACAATGGGCGCAAAATGCGTGGGATGCACATATGGTACACGAAGCGGCTGCTTTTGTGGCGTCTTTTTCATCCAAAGCCGTGCAAAGCGGTGGTACCGTAAAAATAAACGTACGCCAAGGGCAAACAAATACTGTGCTTGAAGTGCTACCCACCAAAACAGGAACTCAAGGCCAAGGTAATATTTTTGCCGAACCCACATGGGAAAGTGCCAAGGTAATTCTCCACAAAGAACGCCAAAACCAGCATAGAAAATAATATATCCTTCATTTTTTACAGTGTAAAAGTACCTAGTCTCAAAAATATGAGCAAAAGCTTTACAAAACGTAAATATGCGTGTATTCTTTGAAGCTGCTTTTTGTTCCGGTGTCTACCTTTGTAAGCAGGCACCGGTTGGCAAATTGAAAAGACTACATTTACAAAAAGCTACAACATACTTTGCCTTGCCCTACGTGGAGGTTTTATGGAACAGAAAGATATAGAATTCTTCCGCAATATGCTTACGCAAATGCTTGAAGATGCTCAACTTAAAGGTGATTCAACCATTGAAGAGCTTACAGACAGCAATGAACTGTTTGCCGACCCTGCAGATAGAGCCACGGCAGAGTCTGACCGTGCCTTTACCTTGCGTATCCGCGACCGCGAGCGCCGCCTTATCCGCAAAATACAATCTGCATTGCAGCGTATTAATGAAGGATCTTATGGCGTGTGCGAAGAATGCGGCGAAGATATTGGCGTGCCTCGCCTAAAAGCTCGCCCTGTTACTCGTCTTTGCATTGTTTGCAAAAGCAAGCAAGAAGAAGATGAGCAATTGCGCGGCGACTAAACCTTGTTCAGTTTTTTTTAAAAGGCCTGCTTTTTGCTAAAAGCAGGCCTGACTTATTGGCACAACACCATGAATATATTAAGGTTTAAATTATGGACGCGCACGTATTCAGACGTTTTTGCCAAAACCTAGCTCCTCTGCTTCTTGGCGCACGCCTAGAAAAAATCCAATCTCCTGCCGAAAATATTTTTGTATTCACACTTTATGCACAGCAAAAAAAACGCCACCTGGTGCTTAAAATAGGCAGACAACAGCCTTTTATATATTTTGCTGACGAAAGACCTGTGGCGGCGGCTCCCCCTTCGGCCATGGTTATGCGCTGGCGCAAATACTGTTCGGGGCGACGCATAGCGCTTTGCACTTATCACTGGACAGAGCGCAAAATTTATTTACTTTTTCGGGGTGCTAGCTCAGAAACCCTACCGCAAATGGCTCCACCGCAAACCTGGTTGGTACTTGATTTACGCGAAGGCCCAAAGCTTTTTTTAGAAAAAAGCCCCCCCCATATCCTTGATATGCCCAATGAACTTGAGGCCTGCACAAAGCAAGAAGGTCTTGCCTTTTGCCCCAATGAAATAGTGCCCAACGAAAAATGGCCCAAGGCGCATGAATTGCACGAAGCTTGTGAAGATTGGCGTCATTGGCCTGTGATCACCCCAGCTCTACGGCGCATATTACCGCTTTTAGACCCGCTTGACGGGCAAGCGCTTTTACTCGATTTGGAAATGGGCGGCGGGGATTTATATGTATATGGGCAGCATGAACAAGATGAGCAGGCAGAAATTTCTGCTTGGCCGTTATTGCCCAGCCAAACAAAGCAGAAAGAAGAGCGTATTTTTGAAGATCCTTTTGAAGCCACAAGCTTTGTGGGCAATGCTCTTGTGCTTGGGGCAGCGGCAAGTAAGCAACGCGAAGAAGCGGCAAATCCGCAAAAACGCGAAGCCAAACGCTTGCAAAAGCTTTTGGAAAAACTCAATACCGAAGAAGAGCGCCTGCACAATATGCTACAAGGTCAAGAGCAAGCCTTGCGCATTCAAGGTATGCTTTGGCAATTACCTCACGATGCTAAATTGGCAGAACTGCATACAGAAGAAGGAATCATACCGCTTGACCCACGCTATACCGTGCGGGAAAACATGCAAAACCTTTTCCACAAAGCTTCGCGCGGCAAACGCGGACTTGTGTTTTTAGAAAAGCGCCGCAACACTTTGCTTTCTCAATGGCAATCTGTGCAAAATGCCGCCCTAACCATTGCGGCCGGCGGGCAGCTTGCACAAGGCAAAAGCACCACCAAGCAATCAAAAAATAAAGAAAAAAATGCAACAGGCAATCTAGCCCTGCCCCCTTTGCCAAAGGGTGTGCAGGCCTTTAAAAGCTCCGACGGCTTTATTATCTTGCGCGGTAAGGATTCCAAGGGCAATTGGGCCGCTTTGCGCGCAGCCCATGCCCAGGATATTTGGCTACACGTAGAAGGGGGCCCCGGTTCCCATTGCATTATCCGCCGCCACTTTGCAGGCCAAGAAATCCCAGAGCGTACTTTGCACGAAGCGGCGTCTTTGGCGGCAGTAAAGAGTTGGCAAAAAGACAATCCCACAGCCCACATTCTTTGCGCTCAAGTGCGCCACGTAAAACCCATGCGCAATGCCCCACAAGGCACTGTGCGCATTGACAAAGCTCTAGATACTTTTCGCGTTGATATTATAAGCAATATCGAAGAACTAATCGCATAACGCTTG
>CAYJGS010000078.1:0-9975 GCA_964369505.1 uncultured Desulfovibrionaceae bacterium
ACCTACCTTTTCCGATTATATGAGGTGTTGCTTTGTGGTCGTATGTGATAGTTTTTGAGGTGTTGTTTTGTGGCCGTATGTGATAGTTTTATTGCTATGGCATCATATTGAAACTGTCGCATAATGGGTAAAACTTATGCCCTTGGAGTAGGTAAAAAGTAGGTCGGCTATTTATGACGGCTCTTGCACGACTCTGCCTTTCGGGGGTTAAGGGGTTCTCCCCTTGCCAGCTTCGCACCACAAATTTTGTTTGTACGTACAATGGGGGATACTGGCTTACATCTTTTCTGCATGGCAAAGGGTGTGATTTTAAATCCAGCCTATCCCCGATTACTGACCTAAGACGAACAATGTTCGCACCAGTTTTTCACCCTGCATGGGGCAAGCTGTGCTTATAAATGCTTAGTGCAGCTCATGGTGTAAAATTGCTCCGTGGGCTATGGTGGTCATTATGGAAAATCGCAACATGCTTGTAACAGGCCGTTGAAAAAGTGTAATCTACATCGTCAGATTACTTTTTTGTTCGTTGCATGGGCCATAAGAGCCCCAATGCTTCCTCAAAAAAAGCAATCTTCCTTGCATCTTACGCTTTTTGAATGACCTGCCCCAATATTACTTTAGGGCTTTTTAAAAAATTTATATCAACTGACCTTTGCAACAGGCTGTTATCCCTCATATATTTAATGTGAGCGTTAAAGCCTAGTTCGTCCACAACCTTAGCAAATAGATTGCTCATTTCGCTTTTGGCAGCTCCTTCCTTATTTGCCTTGTCATAGCCGATATATATTTAATTGCGGCAGTGTTACGTGAATTGCCTATGTGCTTGGGTTTATTTGCAATGAATAAGCATTTGACCGCAAAGAGAAAAATATTTAGAGTGCCTATGTTTTTAATTACTTTAGGGCAAAGGTTAATGTTGTGAAATTATTGAATAAAAAAATGCGCCTTCGTCCAGTTTGGCTTATCTTTAGCTTAAGTTTTGTTTTATCGCACGGTATACCCGGTGTTATTCCTCTTTTACCTTTGGTTTCAGGAATTTTGCAAGTATCATCTTCGCAAATAACTCTTTTGCTTTCATATTTTACGTTCTCAGCTCTCATTTTTACAGGTATTTGGGGATATCTTGCGACTCGGTTTAATCAAATTATATTACTTTTATCAGCTCTTACGTGTTATTTTTTTGGGGGAGCTCTTTGTTCTTTAACAAGTGATATTAACATTTTGATTTTTTTGCGTATATTGCAAGGGGCAGGCTCTGCAGGAATACATATAATGAGTATTCTTTTAGTAACACAATATTATCAAGGGCACGAAAGAGCAAAAGTATTAGGTTCTTCTTTTGCTTTTGTTGCTATCGGGCTTTTTATTATGCCTCTCTTATCGGGCTTTTTAGCTTCATACTCTTGGAGAATATCCTTCATCGCTTTGCAAATACCAACTCTTGTTCCTATTATTATTTGCTTTTTTACAGAAAAAATCCCAGAGAGTACTGAAAACAAGAAAAAACATAGTATTGAAGATTATAAAAAAATCTTTGCCAATAGCAAAATTCTTGCATTATTTTTAGGGTATTTTCTTATTTCTGGCCTTGATATTACTATTCCGCATTTGCTTTCTCTTTATACAGCTCAAAAATTTAATTTTAATACAAGTCAAATTGGTTCTGTTTATGCCATCGGAAATATAGGTTTAATCATTGGATCGGCGTATCTTATGAAACGCGTATCAGATTTAAAATCATTTCCATATATTCTTTTAATGAGTGGTCTTTGTGTAAGTTTTGGTCTTTTTATGCTTCTTCGCGCGGATACGTTCTTTATTTTTGCAGGTTTGCTTTTTCTGTATTACACAATTTCGGGAACAATTAATCCTTTTATGAATTATAGCTTATCTATTACAGTGCCAAAAGATATACTTGCTCCTGCCATTACGTTGTTTATGATATGCTTGCGCTTGGGGCAGGGATTTATTAGCTATTTGTTTTCTTATTTGGCTGAAGCTCAAGGCTATAATGTAGCTGTGTATCTTTTTATTGCTACTTATATTATTATGATTGGTTTGATTTTTTATTTTACATTGAGTAAGAAAACGCAGTAGTTTTAGCTTTTTACTATTTCGTTTGTACACGAAGAGCTTTGGGGGAACGCTTTTTTAAGGAAGCACTGATTTAATAAGTGCTTCCTTAAATGGAGTATTGACGACAGTCAATGCGACCAAAAATCAGGAATAGGACGAGCTTTGCTTGTCCGTTAAATGACTGATTTTTATTCCTTTTCGCTCGACAGCTTTGCTGACGAAAGCGACACAAACACCGCAAGGCGGGGTTTGTTATCTTATTGATTAAGGAAACGCGATTTAATCAGCGTTTCCTTAAAAAAGGTTCCCCCAAGGAATTTTATGAGCCCCCACAAGGGGCTATGCTAGGCAAGTTTTTCGATTTCTTTAATAATGGCTGGCTTTTGTTTTAAGCCTTCAAGGCGGCTTACTTCAGCGCCGTCTTTCATGAAAAGCATGGTAGGAAAACCCTTAACGCCACAACGATCCTTTAATTCATGATTTTCATCAAAGTCAATGATATAAATAGGAAAATCAGGATTATTTTTGTCAATATCTTTCAATACAAATGAAAGCATTTTGCAGGGGCCACAGGTTTTGGAATAAAATTCCACAAGCATGCCGCCTTTTTTATCAAGGGCATCATATTCTTCGGTATTAATTTCTTTAATCATAATCGTTTCCTTAAGAGTTTAGAGATTCAACATACTTAGAGGCAGTGTTGGCGGCAATGGCGCCGTCAGAACAAGCCGTAATTACTTGACGAAGGAATTTGACCGTAATGTCACCGGAAGCAAAAATACCTTCTACTTTGGTGCGCATGCTACTGTCGGCTTCAATGCAGCCAAATTTATCTAAAATACCCAAATCGGCACAGAAAGACGATACGGGTTCAAGGCCAATATATTCAAAAACGCCGTCACAAGTGACCATGCGTTCAACACCCACTTCTTGTTCGGTTTTATCGTTGGTGGCAAAGCGCACTCCTTCAAGTTTGTCGGAGCCTGTGAATTCCAAAATGTCTTGATAGGGGAACACATCCACATTGGGCATGGCGCGTAGTTTATCGCAAGCTTTAGGATCGGCTGTAAGGTCAAACATGGTTACAACCGTAAGTTTATTTACAATACCAGCAAGATAAATAGATTCTTCTACGGCAGAGTTGCCACCGCCAATAACCACAACATCCTTGCCGCGGTATTGGGCTCCGTCACAAATAGCGCACCAGCTAATGCCATTGCCTGTGAAATTTTCTTCGCCGGGAACGTTTAAGCAACGGGGTTTGGTGCCACTGGCAATGATAACGCTTTTGGTTGTAAACACAGCATCATCTTCTTCGCAATATACTTTTTTGAGTTTACCTTGGTCTTCAATACGCACCACAGTTTTATAATCAAATTCAACGCCAAGTTCTTGGGTATGTTCAAACATTTTAATGGCAAGTTCAGCTCCATTTATTTGACCAAGGCCGGGATAGTTTTCTATTTCGTTGGTATTAATAATCTGTCCGCCAGGAGCCAATTTGTCTAAAAGCAAGACCTTCATGTTCGCGCGAATGGCATAAATGGCGGCGGTCATGCCAGAAGGGCCAGCACCAACAATGACAACATCATAATTTTCCATAAAGTAAACTCCAATTGGGTTAAAGTAGTATATATGTTACATGCTTGCGCGTAAGGCAAACCAAGAACCATAATAAATCACCAAAAGACTCCGTATTTTAGTATTGCTATATGTGGCATCAAGTTTTTCTAAAATGCGTTTGCAGGCATGAGGCTTTGTGATATTTTGAACCATAAAGACTGCAAACAATGTCCTCTTGAGGTTTCTGTAACAAATATATGTTTTTCTGCCTGTCTTTTAAAAGACAATTTACAACATTTTTACTACTCGCATTTTGACACGGCTACGGCATTGTATTGTTTTTTCTATTAAAATGCTACCCATTATGTGGAGGATATACTATAAAAATAACTTTGTGAAGGTTTTGGCAATCCCCGGACGCTTTTTTTATATTATCAATATGTTCTTGTGTCTTACACGTATCGAGTAAAAATTGTGATTAAAATCGCAAGTTTTCCTTGGTTTCGTGGTTTCTGTTGTATAAAAAATCATAAAAAACTTCTTTTGTCGGTAGCATCTGCAAAAAATATTGAGTGGCGGTATTGATATTTTCTGAATTTTGATATGCAAAATATGTTTCTAGCTTGGGCAAGGGTATTTTTAGGGCAGCTTGGCGCACAGTGCCTGCTTCCAGAGCGCTTTTTACTATGTAATCGGCAATAAAAGCTCCATTTTCGCTGTTGGGTATGAGCTTTTTTGCAATATCTGAGGTTATGCCGCTCATCTTTATTTTGGGCTGTATATCATATTTTTTAAAATAATTAGCTAAAACCACGGCAAAGCCGGAGTTTTCTTGAGGTAAAAACATGGGAATTTCGCTCAATGCTGTGGCATCAAGAGGGCCTTGGGAGTCAACGTTGTTTTGTGCGCAAACAATAAAGTGAACCTTTTGTTGCATAAAATGCTTGAAAATAAGTTTTTTTTCGTTTTCATATCCGGTATTGGTTGTGAGGGCGATGTGTATATCGCCATCTATAACGCGCTGTAAAATTTCTTTATGTGAACCTAACACTACACGGGTATCTATTTGCGGCGCTTTTATGCGTATATAATGCAATAATGCCGGCAAGATATTTTGAGCAGGTGTGATGTGGGACCCCACGTAGAGCACATTGTTTTGCGCCTGCATCATGTTTTTTAAAACCGTATCAAGCTTGGCTGCAGGGGCAAATATATCCTTGGTCATGGGATAAATTTCACTACCTTGAGGGGTGAGTATAAGAGAGGCCCCTTGGCGTTCAAAGAGTGTAAACCCAAGCCATAGTTCGAGTTTTTTAATTTGTATGGTGACGGCCGGTGGTGAAACATGCAATTTTTTTGCAGCAGCGCGTATGCCGCCACATTGCACGGTCATATAAAAAAAATACAACTGATTAAAGTTCATTTGTATGGCCATACGGGTCTCTTTGGAGGCAAAATAGCCTTGCTATATGTTTTTTTGACTATGATTTATCTTACAAATAAGGCTTTAACTTTGTAAGGTCAATACTGCCAGTGTTAAGTATAATTAACCGAGTGTTTACTATGATTGATTTTACCAGCAAGGATTTATGTCATATTGAGAAAAATAGAACAAGCAGCCGTGTGTGGCTTGTAAGTGTGGCGCAAAAAAACGGCGTAAACTTTTAAAGAAGGATGTTGTATATGACAGCACAAGCAAATCCACAAAAGAATAAAGATTTCTTTTATTACTTCATTTCATTTATAGGCATTGCCGTCATGTTTGGCTTTGGTCAACTGCCAGCTTCTGCTCCGCTTACACAACAAGGTATGAATGTGGTGGGCATTTTCTTAGGGGTGCTCATTTTATGGACATTTATAGGTTTGCTTTGGCCTAGCTTGTTAGCCATTGCGGCTATTTGTCTTGTGGGTGGTGTGCCCATGGGCAAAGTTATGGCCGGTACCTTTGGTGATAAAGCGCTAGTTATGGTATTTTTGTCCATGATTCTTTTTGGAGCTTTCCAGCATTATGGGGTGACGCGTTATATCAGTACGTGGTTTTTAACGCGTAAAATGATTAACGGAAAGCCCGGCCTTTTTAACTTTGTGTTCTTTTATACAACATATATATTAGCAGCTCTTTCGGCTAATATATTACCTACCATATTGTTTATGTGGGCTATTATTTACGGAATATTAGAAGAAGTTGGTTACAAAAAAGGTGATGCTTATTCTAATATAATGGTTACTGGTGTGTTGTTTTCTGCCGTAGTTGGGCAAGCTGCAAAACCATTTACCGGTTCCGTATTGTTAATTTTGGGATCTTATGAAAATGTGTCAAAAGCAACTATGGATTATTTAGATTATATGTCCTTTGGATTTGTAATTTGTTCACTTATAGTAGTGTGCTATTCGCTTGTGGTGAAATATATTTTGCGTCCTGATATGTCTAAGATTGCTGGTATCAGTGTGGAGCAGATCAATAAAAATCCTTTACCACCCATGGATACAAGACAAAGAATATTGTTTGGTTGTCTATTTGGTTTCTTAATCATGGTGCTTTTGCCAAGCTTTTTGCCCGCTTCCTTTCCCTTAGTTCCTGCTTTAAAAAAGCTTGGGCCTTGGGGTATTGCTCTGGTGTTTATTGTGGGCGTTACTCTTTTTAAAGTTAATGGTAAGCCCATTATGGATTTTAAAGAAATTGCCGCAAAATATGTAGGTTGGGATGTATACGCTCTTGTGGCCTTTGCCATGTTTATCGGTCCTGTATTGCTTGCTCCGGAAACGGGTGTCAGCGAATATTTAAAATCTGTATTCATACCGCTTTTTGAAGGCCGTTCCAGTTATGTTGCCACCATGATTATGATAGTTGGCGGTATTCTTATTACTCAAGTGGCCAACAATGCCATTATGGGTGCCATGCTCATGCCCGTTATTGGGGTGGTGAGTGCACAAGTGGGCAGTAACTTTGCAGGTACTGCGGCCCTTATGACCTTTGCCATGCACTTGGCCTTTTTAACTCCGGCAGCTTCGCCTTATGCAGCTGTTTTATATGCCAATACCGATTGGTTGGAAAAAAAGGCCATTATGAAATATAGTTTAATATTTGTATTCATGAGTATTTGCATATACGGCACTGTGGCCATGCCGCTTATGAATATGATTTTCCCTAAATAAGTAAACCAATAACCATATCGTATTAGGAGAAAAAACATGTCCGCAAATTTCACAAAAATTGACCACGTTATCAGCGAACAATTTGTTGCAGAACAAGCCATGCAAGCAGAAATGGCTAAGCAAAAGTTCACATTTGATAATCCTTATGTAAAGGTAAATCCTTATATTATTGCACCGCTTACAGCTCTTGTGCATTTTCATACCGATACTCCACAAGGGGTGAAAATTGTAGTAAAAGGCAAAGAAGAAGCTGGCAATATGACTTTTTCTTTCCCCAAAGCCACCGAACACTATATTCCTGTATACGGACTTTATTCCGGCACAAGCACAGATGTGGTTCTCACGCTTGATGATGGCAGCACAAAAACTTTGTCGCTCACCACAGAAGCCACCCCGGAAAAGCTCATGGCGCCCACAAAAATGGAAACAACGCCAGAATACTTGGGACAAAACATAGTTTTTGTTTCCCCTGCCACTCCGGCTTTGTGGGCTGGCTATGACTACAAAGGCGATGCGCGTTGGTATTGCACATTAAATACTTGCTTTGATGTAAAGCGCATCAAAAATGGCCGTATCTTGGTGGGATCGCACCGCTTATTCATGCCGCCTTACCACACCACCGGCGTGCTTGAAATGGGCATGATTGGTAAAGTGTATAATGAATATCGCTTGCCCGGCGGCTATCACCATGACCAAATTGAAATGGAAAATGGCGACTTGCTCATCCTTACCCAAAAACCAGAGCGCGGCACCGTAGAAGATGTGTGCGTGCAAATAGACAGAAAAAGCGGCATGATTGTAAAAGAATGGGATTATCAAACCGTATTACCTCAAGATGTGGGTGGTTCAGGTTCGCAAGACGCGCACGATTGGTTCCACAATAACTCTGTATGGTATGATAAAAAGACTAACTCCCTCACCTTTTCAGGCCGTCACCAAGACGCTGTTATCAATCTTAATTATGATACGGGCAAGCTCAATTGGGTTATTGGTGACCCCGAAGGCTGGCCACAAGACTTGGTGGACAAATATTTCTTTAAGCCTGTGGGCGATGTGGCAAATTTTGATTGGCAATATGAACAACACGCGGCTGTTGTTTTGCCAGACGGAGATATTTTTTGCTTTGACAATGGCCACTGGCGCGCCAAAGTTAAAGAAAAATACGTGGCAGCCAAAGACAATTTCTCTCGCGGCGTGCGCTATCGCATAGACACAGACAAGATGGAAATCGAACAAATTTGGCAATACGGTAAAGAACGCGGCGAAGAATTTTATTCCACCTATATCTGCAATGTGGAATACTATGGCGAAGGACACTATATGGTGCACTCCGGCGGTGTGGGTAGCGTCAATGGTGAAACCTGCGACTTCCCACCGGCTCGCTTACTCACCGCCGAAACCGAAGGCCTTGTGTTTAATTCTATCACCGTAGAACTTAAAGACGATGTGGTAAAATACGAAATGCACCTTCCCGCGAATTTCTATCGCGCAGAAAAACTGCCCTTATATTGCCAAGAAGATGTATTTTCCTTCGGTAAGGGCTGCTTGCTCGGTACCCTTGGTGTCACAGAAGCTTTTGACACAGTACCGGAAGTTGCCGATGGCGGCATGGTGCCAGAAAATTATGCCATACAGCTTGCTCAAGAAGAAGACCGCTTGGTCATGCGCGGCAGATTTGAAAAGGGGCAATTGGTGATGATTCTTTTGGAAGGCAAAGAAGACCGTGCGTATTTTGTGCCCACAACCAAACGTCCTTTTCAAGCCATGTGCGTGGGTACTTTCCAAGACCTTGACAGCAGGGCTGTGGAATTTCCTTTAAGCCTTGAAGGCTTATCCGGTGAATACACTGTGCGCTTGATTATCGACGACGCAAAATTTGATACGGGCGCCAAAATCAGCGTATAAAGTTTTAAATACGACGATTAGTGATAAAGTTTTCTGGGGGAAAACCTTTTGTGAACGCCACAAAAGGTTCTTCCCCCAGCTCAGAACTGGCCCCCTTTCCAAAAAACTTTAATGGCGGCAAAATGTTATCTTTGAAATATAAATTTTGCCGCATCTAAGTTTCTCAAAAATTGCTATCAACACAGCTTTTCTAAGGCTTGAAAGTTCACGTTTTGAACTTTTCGTCAAGACATTACAAAGCATTTTTATAATACGGGGTTTGTCAGTAACCTGAGGCTTAGCAAGCATGCCTTGCTAAGCCCTTGTTTTTATGAGTTTGTATTTGTTACACGGTTGTCCAAAAAGGCAAATGCTTCCACGTCACATTCAGCGCTTTTTCCTGCTCTTTCCAATGAGGGTTTACACTGGCAAGCAAAGCCCGGTATTCTTTGGAGTGGTTCAAATGCACAAGATGGCAAAGTTCGTGCAAAATAATATGTTCTGCCAAATGTGAGGGCAAAAGCAATATACGGCAATTCAGGTTGATATTTCCCTTGGCAGAACAACTTCCCCAGCGGGTGCGTTGGGCGCCAATGCTCACACGATTTACGTGAAGCCCTAATTTTGCCGCAAGTTCCCGTGTTTTAAGTTCAAGAGAGGGCTTTGCTCTGTCTTTGAGCCAATGCATAAGCAGGGTACAAGCTGCCAAAGCTTCATTTTCTTGACAGGTTAATATCAATTGCCCTCCTTCTGTGCTGTGCATCTGCTCCAATTTTGCAGGGCAGTATTTATTTGTATTTTTACACGCTTTTTGCACATACACATGCCACACTTCCCCCAAAAGGGGTAGGGCGATGCTTTGGGGAATACTATCTTCAATGCTTGGATTATGAGCCTTGGCAAGTCGCATGGCTGCTTGGGCTTGCATTTCAGGGGGAAAAAGTTTGTCAATGGTTTTGCAAAACCAAGGGAGCATGGAGTCAACAATTTCTTGTATTTTTTTAGGTGTATGCTCTTGTCTTTGTTTGGGCAGTATAAGTTCCGTTTTGCCATTGCTTGCTATGCTGAGCTTAGTTTTGCGCGCACGGGCAGATTCTCTTGCCGTGTAAGGCCAAAGTATGCCATTTTTTAAGGGGAAAAAATAGAGGGTGGATGCATCAAGAGCCATAGTATTCCTAGAAAGCTGCCCTGAATGTATATTATTTCATTATATCAATTTTTCTTCTGCCAATTTCATTTTAAGCAAAGGAAAAGGGCGCCCGGCATCGTCCACTTCGGTGCGAGCATATGTCACAA
>CAYJGS010000079.1:0-9802 GCA_964369505.1 uncultured Desulfovibrionaceae bacterium
TGGAACGTGTTCTGAGTGTGGCAAGAATACGCTCTATTTCTTTGATATTTTCCTTGGCAAGTTTTACCAATTCGCGGCGGCGCAAAACATCGGCATGCGCGCTTATGGCTGCATAAGCCAAGGAATTGGCACTGTCCATAACAAGCCAACCGCGCTGAGCAAGGATTTCGTCTTGCACACGCACACGCGAAGATGTGTATCCACCCTGCCAAATGGTTTGGCTAAACTGTAAACCGACATTGCCAGTGCCTACAACCGTGTGTTCTTCATCGGTGGCACGTGTGGAAATGTCATTGGATTGTTGTACGCCAAAACCGCCCCAAATACCAATGGTAGGATAATAGCCAGCTTCTGCCACGCGCACATCGTGCACGGCTTGCTGCCGTATTTCCTGAGCCGCTTTTACATTGGGGGAATAAGCAAAGGCAAAATTTAGTGTATCTTCTAAAGTCACTGTTTGAGATGCGTGAGCATGTACAGAAAAAACACCAAACAGGCACGCCGCAAAAATGATTTTAGTGCATTTGTTTAGCAAAATAAAACTCCTCATGTAAAAAGAGTAACAAAACAAATGGGTAAATGTTGGACATTTAAAATGCAAGCCTTTTCTACCTTCCTAAAATCTTGCACATTTGCCTTGTTATGTAAAAAAATATACCTTCCTACAACAGAATATAACAATAATATTTATTTTTTTCAAGATTTTTTTTGATGAAAAATGTACGTTTAAAATCTGAGTGGAGTTGTGGGAAATGTTCGCAAAAAGCACCTATGTACAGCATGTGTGCACATAGGTGCCTTAGAAAAAGCTAAGCTTCGAGAGTTTCTTCTTGGTATTTATTTTGGATATCAAGCATGGTGCTTAATATTTCCATGAAGCAATTTACCAATTCGGGATCAAAATGGGTCCCGGCGTCTTTTTTTAGAATATCTAAAGCCTTATTGACAGGGAAAGCTTTTTTGTAACATCTTGGTGAAATAAGTGCGTCAAATACATCTACAATGGACGTTATACGTGCTTCCACAGGGATTTCTTCGCCTTTTAACAAAGGTACATCAGGCGCACCTGTATACCCTGTTCCGTCCCACTTTTGGTGGTGGTGCAAGGCAATACTGGCGGAAAGATCGTCAAGAAGTTGTGATCTGTCTTTAAAAATGGCGGCACCAATGGCGCAATGCTTTTCCATTTCAAATCTTTCTTCCGGATTAAAAGATCCGGGTTTTTTTAAAATGGAATCGGAAATGCCCACTTTACCTATGTCGTGTAGCATGGATGCCAAGCGTAAGTGCGCTTTAATATTTAATATTTCGACCAAGTCAATGTTGCGCTTTTCAGCCCAATGATGATATAATTCTGCTGCCATGGCTCCCACACGAACAACGTGCGGGCCGGTTTCGGTGGGATCACGCATGCGAGCTGTTTCCAGTACGCGTAAAAGCATTTCCTTGGTGCGTAGAGCGTGTTCAATGGCCAGTGCACCGGAAAAACATAAATTACGTAAAGTATTGACCATGCGTGCAGTGAAAGGCACAGGAGTATCATTTTCAATGCTATTTATGAGTTGCATAACTCCCAAAAATGCGCCTCTTTGTGACATGATGGGCAAGGCACATATGGAAACGGTAAGATAACCTGTAGATTTATCAAAAGAATCGTTAAATGCATAGGGCGCATCTGATGCTAGTTGGCGTACGTTGGCTATGTTTAAGACAGTTTTTTTATAGGCCACATAACCGGCAATGGAATTAGGCTGAATGGGCAGTCTGGCATTTAGGTATTGCTGCCTTGCTGACTGAGCTCTTGTAAAGAGTGTATCATTATGCGAGTAAGAAAATACAAGTTCGTCGTCTTCCAAAAGGTATATGGTTCCGGCATCAGCATGGGTTAATTCGCGCGCTTTGTGTAATAATGTGTCTAATACAGAACTCATATCAGGCACGTCAAAAAGTTTGGCGGCAAATTCGCAATTGCCATATGCGGCAACGTCTGGATCAGAAGGATAAGGGCTTGCATTCGCATGCATGTGTGCGGGGTCTAAAACAAGACCTTCGTGCGCCATACGCATTTTTGTGGATAGAGAAGGTCTTTCTAAAAGAAGCTTGTTGCATAAACTGTTCAAAAATAAATCGGAATAATTAGGATCAAAATGGGTGGGAATATATGTTTTTACATTAAGTTTTTCTATAATGTTTGGCCATTGCTCAATGGACGAATGCCCCCAACCCACATGTTTTCTGTAATCTTCAAGGCTGTATTGTGAATCTAAAATGGCAATGTCGACCCCACGCAAGCCTTCATAGAAAGATTCTTTAAAATCAATAGTTTCTGTGCTTAAGCCAATTTCATGGTCACCGCTATAAAAAATGCTGTTTTTTGCATCTTCGATTTTATACGCTGTGGCATATAAGCCGGGAAATTCTTCCCCACCATGATTTGCCGCAAATGCGGTTACAGATACATTTCCTGCAAAATCAATGCGTTCTTTGTCTTTTAGCGGGATGATGTGACATGTGCTTGGCAAGGTTTCCCAAGGTACAGGAAAATAGGTCGAAGAAAAAATACCTTTAATAAAACTTTCGGGATCGGTTCCGCCTATGCATTCGGGAGCGTAGATGGTAATTTCCCAATTTTTCTTATACATGGGCGCAAAAAAAGGAATACCGGAAATATGATCCCAATGATTATGGCTTAAAAAAAGGACACATTTGCGGCTGGAATCATTTTTGATAAGATAATTGCCAAGACTGCGTAAGCCTGAGCCTGCATCAAAAATAAGGTGTGGTGCTGTGTCTGTTTCCACACTGTAACATGATGTATTGTGCCCATAGCAAGAGGAGCTTCCTGAACTGCCAGCTATTGAACCCCGAACACCCCAAAAATGAACTTGCATACATCCGCCTTAGGTATGTCATTTTTACGCTTAACTGTTTATTATAAGTAATAATAAATATGTTATTGGCGTGTATAGATGTGAATTGAAAAGGTGAAATATTTCTTCCCCACCGCAGAATAGACATAAGATTCGGCAAAAGTCAAGGAAGTCTCTTTAGTTCATACTGTGCTGTTTACCCCAGTAAAAGTGCTTAAGTTACCACTTGAAAATACACCCACAGAGCTTTGGCCCATTTGATCCCACCAAGCGGTCATGCTTTCCATTTGGATGCGTTTACGCATGGCATCCACATCTATTTGCATGGATTTTCGTGCGCCATCAAGACCTGCCAGAGCGTCCACTTGTAAATATGTTTTACTCAAATCTTCGTCTGCGTTAATAAGAGCTTGTAATTTAGCCGCATCGGGGTGTGAGCTGTTAACCATTATGGCTCCGTCTTTAATGGAAAGGCTGAACTCTATGTTGGGGTCAATACCAATGCTTGTAAAGCCTTGTTTAATATCTTTCCCTACGTTTTCTTCGTTAAAATGCGCTTGTAATTTTGTGGCGTCTTCACTGGACATGGTGTACTCTGGAATTGCTATTGTGAATGACAAAGAAGTAGCTTCCATGCTTTCTAAGCTAAACGTCACTTGGCTGCCTTCTTCCAAATCTTGAGCTTCAAGAGTTTCTTGTAAAGCCTTTGCAATATCAGGATTATCTTCTAAAAGTTTATCTAATTCTTCTTTGGAAACATGATCGTCGGCTATGGATATTTTGCCGTCAATCATGGTAAAATGTAAGGGAACAGCACTGTCAAAACCAGCTGTGCTCAATACATTTTGTAAATCTTTATTGGCGGTTGTTTCTGCAAGATCTTCTTTTAGAGAAGCCTCTAAGGCTGTGGTATCTTTAGGGGTGGCAGAAGAGGGTACGATGATGGTGCCGTCGCTTTGTACGGTGAATTGGTAAGATTGTAGGCTTGATTCTGCATCATCTTGAGGAAATAACGAACTTATATCTTTTAATAAACCTTCACCCACAGACGGCGTTGCGTCGAAATATGCCTGTATGGCAGCTTTATCTTCATGCGTGCCGCCAACGGTAATTTTTCCTTCGGCGCTGAGCGTTACGGTAAAAGAAGCTTGCGCGTCTATATTGGACTGGGCAATTTTTTCATTGAGTTTGTCGCTGAATTCTTGTTCTAACTGCGTTTTATACTTTTCTATTTGACCAAAGGTAACGCGATCATTTTCACTTAAGCCCATGGATTCCATTGCGTATTTTGCAAGTTCCGCCATGGAAGACACCGTGCTTGAACCATTATAGCTCATTTCGCTTGCGGCAGTTTGACTTTGCGGATTGGCAACAGCTTCTTGCAAGCCTTTGCTGCTCCAATTATAGGCATATGTTGAATAAGCGCTTGTTCCTACAGATGAAATGCTCATGTGTACCTCGTGGTGTAAACGTGTAAAAATGTCCTGTAAAAATATTGTTTAGAATATTGCAAAAAACATGCCTAAAAAAATACTTGATATGTAATGCGCCACTTAGCAAAAAGCGATTCTATAATGAGTGAAAAATAGGCTGTTTTTTGCGTCTAAAGTTATTGTTTTCAAATAATTATGAAAATAGGTGACAGGTTCGTAAAAATGGGCTATTGATAAGGTATGTCAGAAAACACTGCGCATTTTGAAACTGTTACTTTTGATGACGCCAACTTGGCAAATATGCTTTTTGGGCCACATAATATGCACCTTGAAATTCTTGCTAAATTAAGCGGTGCAAGCATATTTTCTAGGGGAGCTAAGGTCACCATAAGTACTACCAGCCAAGAAACCTTGCAACGTCTTTGCAATCTTTTTGTACAACTTTATGAGCATGTGCAAGAAGGTTGTTCTCTTAACGAATACGAAATCACTCAGGCCTACTCTATGCTTGAAACAAAACCCAACTTAGAGTTGCGTAATGTTTATAAAGATACCGTCTTTATAGCAGCACCGCGTAAGACAGTTTTTGCCAAAAATATTGCGCAAAAAGCTTATTATGAGGCTTTGCTCTCCAAAGAGATGATATTTTCCTTAGGGCCTGCCGGCACCGGCAAAACATATCTTGCTGTGGCCATGGCTTTATCTATGTTACACCAACACAGGGTAAAAAAAATCATTCTCACACGGCCGGCGGTGGAAGCTGGGGAACGCCTTGGTTTCTTGCCGGGGGATTTGGCAGATAAGGTAAATCCTTACTTGCGCCCTTTGTATGATTCTTTATACGATATGATGCCGCAAACAAAAATTGCTTCTATGTTAGAAACCGGTATTATAGAAGTGGCACCTTTGGCATTTATGCGTGGGCGCACTTTGAATGACGCTTTTATTATTTTGGATGAAGCGCAAAATACAACACCAGAACAAATGAAAATGTTTTTAACACGCTTAGGCTTTGGTTCAAGAGCTGTGATTACAGGCGATGTAACGCAGATTGATTTACCCCCGCAATGGGGCGATAATGGCAAAGAGGCGCGTTCTGGTTTAATACAAGCTATGCGTATTTTACGCGATGTAAAAGGCATTGGTTTTCATACTTTTACTGAAAAAGATGTGGTTAGGCACCCTCTGGTGCGCGCCATAGTAGCTGCTTATGATAAAGAAATTACCAACTAAAGAAAATTCGCTCATACGCACAGCAAAGATGTTATATTCTTGGCATCATTGTGGGCGTGGGCTTTTGGTGCTTTTGTGCACTTTGTGCGCACTTTCTGTGCTTGCTGCGGCAGACTTTGAATACAGACCTCAAGTATATTTGTCTGGAAAAATTGCAGAAAGTGATGTTGTTGCCGAACGAGATCTCTTGGTTGAGGATGTGCTTGCCACAAGCCTTCGCCGCGACCAATTATATCAATCTCAGCCCCTTGTTTTTGATTTAAGTTATGCCGCTTTTACAGACTTTAACAAGGATATTCTTGCTTTGCTCAATGAAATAAATGGTATGAGTGAAGATGGAGAATTTGCGGCCTTGCGTGAGCTTGACGAAAAAATCACCCCGGAAGTGGCAGAAGATGTTATAGTGCAGTTAGCGCAACCGGAAGTGCAGCAATATATAATTTTAGAACTTATGCCCAAGGTTCGCGGCATACTGCATGCCGGCGTTGTGGGCGATATCCATTCTGCACGGGTGGGAGAAACTGGGGCCATTATTCGTGTGGAAGAAACGGGTAACGAAGTTTTGCGCCCCAGTGCCACAGCCTTACCTGATATACGTTCTGTATTGGTGCAGCTTGGTGGTGCTTTGCGCAGAGAAAGTTCCCTTAGTAGAAATGCACAAAAAACCATAATAATTTTGCTTTCTGCGTACTTGCCTGAATCTCTTACATTTAATAAAGAAATAACAGATCAAAGAGCAGAAGAGCTTATGTCTATGGTTGAGCCTGTGTATTATACCTTGCAAAAAGGTGAAATGGTTGTACGCAAGGGTGAGCTTGTGAGCAGTGACCAACAAGCTAAGCTTCAAGCCATATATTCAGCTGCGTCTTCGTGGTTACAGTGGCCTTATGCCATAGGGCTTTTTATGCTCAGTAGCATAATGTCTTTGGGATTACTTATGGCTCCAAGTGGTAGACCAAGCAGTCCTTTGGGGTGCAAAGACTATATTTTTATGGCTTTGCTCTTAGCCTCTTCAACTATATTCGCTAAAATTTTCTATACCTTTGCCATGAAAACCGGTGAGCAAGCCACTGTGGATACTTTGGCTTATGCCTTTCCTGTGGCGGGGGTTGTGGGCTTAGTAGCCATGGTTTTTGCGGCCAGGCGTTATTGCACCATGGGTTTGTTATTATCGCTTTTTGCCGCAAGCATGTTTGGTGGTGATATACAATTATTTTTCTTTTACTTTTTAGGTGGTATGCTGAGTACATGGCTTGTAACAAAAGCGCAATCTCGCCAAGATGTGGTTTGGAGTATAATCCCTCTTACCATAGGCCAATGCATTTTTTGGCTGGCTTCAGCCTTGCTTACGCAAATGCCTTTGTCTGAATATCCCACACAGATATTTTATGTAGTTGTTAATAGTATTATATCATTACTTATGCTTTTTGCTTTCAGCCCTGTGCTTGAATTGGCTTTTGGATATACCACGCGCTTTAGGCTTATGGAACTTATGAGTCTTGAGCAACCTTTATTACAAGAAATGATGGTCAATATGCCGGGCACGTATCACCATTCCTTGGTGGTGGCAAATATGGTTGAAGCCGGTGCCAAAGCCATAGGTGCCAATAGTTTACTTTGTAAAGTGGGCGCTTTGTATCATGATGTGGGCAAGCTCATGCACCCTGAATATTTTATAGAAAATCAATTTGGCGGTCGTAATAAGCATGATAAATTAGCTCCTTCCATGTCCGCTCTTATTTTGATGTCGCATATCAAAAAAGGAACAGAATTTGCCGAGCAACATAAACTTGGAACAGAAATACAAGATCTTATTCGCCAACATCACGGCACACGTGTTATCCGTTTTTTCTATCAAAAATCTGTAGACTTAGGTGAAAATCCGCGTGAATCTGATTTTAGGTATGCAGGGCCTAGGCCGCAAACCAAGGAAGCTGCCATATTGATGTTGGCTGATTCGGTGGAAGCTTCATGCCGCACGCTTTCAGACCCCACACCGGCGCGCATAAAAAGCCATATTGATGGCATTATGAAAGGCATTTTCTCTGAAGGACAATTGGACGAATCTGAGCTTACCTTTAAAGACTTGCATAAGATAGGCAGCCAATTTGAACGTATACTCACGGGCATTTTTCACCAGCGTGTGGTGTATCCTTCTGGCAATCCCAATAGCGCCAATATGAGTGCGGGTAAAGAAGATTGCAAACAAAAAGAACAAAGTAAGCAGGATAAATCTACACTGCCCGGAGAAACCTTGTTGCCTAGGCAAAAAACTGCAGAACAACAAAGATCTCTTTCACCCACAAGCCATGAAATTGCTGGGCGGCGCATGCAATAATGAAAAAAGCTTGCAATGTAAAAGTGTATAATAAAGTGGGCTTTTTGTGTCCTTGGCCTCAAAGACATTTGGAAAAGTTATTGCAACATATGCTAGCTTTGTGCGCAGAATTGCAGCACGATGTTGTGCTTTATGTGGTAGACGACGGCCATATGATGGAGCTGCAAAAAACGCATATGGCTTGTCAAGGGCCTACCAATATTCTTTCTTTTCCTTCAGGCGTATCGCAGAATATATGGACTGCCAAATCGGATTCTTTGCCGCATACCTTAATACTTTCTGCGCATACTTTGCAACGCGAATGCTTGCTCTATGGGCAAGACCCAAAAGAACATCTCATACGCCTTTTAGCGCATGGCATAGGGCATATTCTTGGCTATGATCATGGGGACGAAATGTATGCTCTTTGCGAAGAATTAGAGCGCAGAGGTCATGAATTTTTGTAAAGCGTTGCATTGCAATTGACGTAAGTATTTTCCTGAAGCAGGGCCTAAATTGTTAAGGTGTTTTGGCAAACGCACTTTACGCAAACATTGTTCTGCCTGCCAGCGTAGGGGGCTGTACTTTTTTTTCAATAGTACATCTAGAGCCAGCCAATAGGGCAGACTGAGGCCGCATTTGTATATTTTGAGCAAGAGTTCGCATTGTTGCCCTAGGCTTAAATCTTCAAAATATAAGGCTTGGTCTAGAGTTGCAGCCATAAGCACTCCTGCCTTACAAAGCTTATTTGGTAAACACAGCCTTTGCCCAAGGGCAAGCGCTTGTTCTTGGCTGCATTTGCGGCAAAGTAACATATATTGCAAAAGTTCCCACTGCGCAGGCTCGCAAAGTTTTTTAGGCTTTGTGTCCAATATATTAAAATAGCTCGTTGTATTGTTTGCCAATTCTGTAAACCAAGGGTCTAAAGCTTGAATGGCTTGCATGGTTTTAAAAAAACGACTGGGCTTTGCGCTTATGAGCGCTTGGCGTAATTCACGCCCAATGCGTTCGGCGGGAATGGCTATATGGTGGCGCTTTTTTGTGATTTTTTGAGCTTGTTGCAAGGCTTTTTTGCTTAAGGCAAAATGGGGAAAGCGCGCTGCAAAACGGGCTAAGCGGTATATGCGTAAAGGATCTTTGGCAAAGGCTTTGGGGGATGCAGGGCGCAAAATGCCCTTTTGCAAATCTTGCAGAGCTTTTTTATGGGCAAAGAGATTTCCGTGTAAATCTATGGCAAGGGCATTGATGGTAAGGTCTCTATTTTGTAAGTCTTCCATAATACTAGCACCTTGCAAGGGCATATATTCGCGCCCATTCACAATAAACACGTGTACAGAGCGCCCCACAATTTCTGCTTTGGGGTGCTTGGCTAAAAAATCTTCGGTGCTGCCGGTAAAAATCACATCAGCATCCTTGGGGCACAGACCCAAAAGAATATCGCGCACAGCGCCACCAACTATATAGTATTGCATGGAGAGAGCATTGCATATTCGTGTGGAAAAAAAAAGCCTTTATGAAGAATCACAAGAATTTTTGCCTTCTGATTGTCTTGGGCAGTGGCAAGGAGATTTACCGGCACCGGTAACCTTGTTTGGAAATACAAGCTCGGTACTGGATAGGGCTTGGGAATTGGCGGCCATGGGAAAACTTAAGCCATGGGCTTCTGTGCTTGCCAAAAGTCAAGAACAAGGGCGAGGCCAAACCAGAAGGCTGTGGCATTCACCGGAAGGCAATGTGTATGCGGCCTTGCGCTTGCCCTTGGTGACGCCTTTTACTACATCCGCTGCGTCTATGGCCTTTTCTGTTTTGCTTATTAAGGCTTTGGAAAAAATGGGTATTTTTTTGCAACTCAAATGGCCCAATGATTTAGTACACAAAGCCAAGCAAGAAAAAGTGGGCGGTATTTTGCTTGAGGAACGTGGGGGAATTTTGTTGGCCGGTATTGGCAT
>CAYJGS010000080.1:0-9791 GCA_964369505.1 uncultured Desulfovibrionaceae bacterium
CGAGGAGAAAACGCATGTCTCAAAAATTTGATTACGGCACTGGCCGTCGTAAAACTGCCACCGCTCGCACACGCTTGTATGCCGGTAGCGGTAACATTACTGTAAACGGACGCGCTTACGAAGAATATTTTCCCCGTAAGACTTTGCAAATGATCATTCGCCAACCCTTAGTGCTTACTAAAACTTTCGATAAAATCGACGTTAAAGTAAATGTACAAGGCGGCGGTGTTTCCGGGCAAGCCTTGGCCGTGCGCCACGGTATTTCCCGTGCACTTCTTTCTGTAGACGGCGACTTGCGCAGCGCTTTAAAGCGCGCTGGCTTCCTCACCCGTGACGCACGTAAGAAGGAACGCAAAAAGTACGGTCTGCGTGCTGCTCGCGCCAGATACCAATACTCCAAGCGTTAATACCATTTTTATGGAACTTTATGGGGGGACAGTCTTTTGGGCTTGTCCCCCTTTTTATTCATAATCACCATTAAAATAACACTCAATACTTGGAGCAGTTATGGCAAAAAACACTCTGCACTATGCTTATAAGCACACAAGCACCGAAGCCACTACAGGCTATTTTTCTTGCGAGCCGGAACCGGAACTTGATATTGAAGCCTGCCTTGAGCACCTTGCCATAAGCCCCCTAGACGATTTTTTACACACCTATACCTTGCGCAAACTCATGCACATGCCCTTGGGTGATTTGCAAAAATTATCGCAAGCATATAAAAATACAAAAGAAAAACACCTTATACTCACAGCTCTTTTGCTAGAGTGTGCCCTTTTGCACCCTGAACTTGCCCCCCTTGAAGCACTTTTTGATTCTTCTGAAAAAGAACAAGCTTTAACGCAAACTCCCTTGCGCTATCTTGCTTGGGCGCAGATGGATGACAAAAATGCCCATAAAGCTTGGGCTGCTCATTTTTTAGATAATATCACCAAGCACCAAAAATTGCCACATCCTGAAGAATTGAGTGATGAGGGGCTAACTATGCTCTTTAGCCCCGAGCAATTACCTAAAAATACAGCAGATCAAGACCTTATAGAAAAACTCCATGCTGATTATGCCGCAAAGCCCGGTAGCGCTTGGTCGCGTCCCGAAGCCGGCGCCACAGCGCAGCGCGCCTTGGGTCTTTTGGTAGAAAATGCCGTCTTAGACGGCATAGAAATGCGCCACGAAGCCTCACTTTCGCCCATAGCACTGTTGCGACATTGGCGCGTGCGCATGGATGTGCAGTGCGCTCGCCTTTGCTATAGTGTAGAAGGCCAAGCAACAACCTATGGCCGCGGTCTTTCTTTAGCCCATGCCAGAGCTTCGTATTCTATGGAAATGATTGAAAGAGCTTCGGCATACGCCTCTATTGGCAATAATGAAGTGCAAGGGCTTACGCGCCATACACCTCTTTTTCACGGTACTTACAACGAACTCATACAACAAGGGCATGAAGTACTTGACCCTAATACCCTGCCCTTGGAAGTGCCCTATGCCAACGCGCCTTTGTATTGGATTGAAGCCCAAAAAGCACAAAGCACGGATTCTGTGCTGGTTCCTGTGCAATACGTATTTCTTTTCAGCAATTTAGATGAAATTTCCTTGATGCTGACCCCAGGTTCCACCGGCCTTGCTTCCGGCAATTCTTTGGCAGAAGCCAAGGTGGCGGCCTTAACCGAAATCATTGAGCGCGACGCCGAAGCCTGCATGCCCTACGACCGCAGGCATTGCTTTACGCTTTACTCCAAAGACGCTAAAATTCAATCACTTTTAGATGATTATGCCGCACGCGGTTTGCATGTGCACTTTTTAGATTTAACCACAGAATTTGGTGTGCCTTGCTATCAGGCTTTTTTACTTACCCGCAAAGGAGAAGTGGTTCGCGCCACAGGGGCCAATCTTTCCGGTGCAAAAGCGGCTCTTTCTGCTTTAACAGAAGTTCCCTATCCTTATCCGCATGGCGAACCTTCAGGCCCTGCCATCAAAGGCTTGCCACAAAAATGCTTGGAAGAATTGCCGGATTATACGCTGGAATCTCCCACACGGAACTTAGCCTTGCTCGAAGATGTGCTCATGGCACACGGGCACACCCCCCTATATGTGGAAGTAAGTCGCATGGATTTAGAACTGCCTGTGGTTCGCGCCATAGTGCCTAAGCTTTTGCTCAATCCGGAACCGGATTCATTTTCGCGCATAAGCCCCAGACTTTTTAGAAACTATTTGCAATTATTTGATGTTAGCGCATAGTATTTGTCGCACATTTAGCCCTATTTTTTACTTAACACCAAAGAAAAATACGGGGGAACTTCCGGCGCTGCATCCATATGCGCATAAATACACTCTTGCTCCATGCCCACATGCGAAGCAAGCACAGCCTGCGATAAACGCCCCGTAGCGTCCAAAGCGGATTTTATAGCATCAAAATTTCTATATGCCTTAAGTATCACAGCATTTTCAGCAACTTGCAGGCTTTGCTCCAGGTCTTTGGCATTTTTGATTCCCGGAATAATCATCAAAGGCTCAGCACCTTCACACAAAGGCTTTTGCACACGCGCTGCAGCCGCTTGAAAAGAAGTAATACCGGGCACTATTTCTACGCAAAGTTCAGGAGCTTCTTCGCGAATTTTATTTAATAAGTAGCTAAAAGTACTATAAATAAGTGGGTCTCCCAATGTAAGAAAAGCGGCATTTTTGCCTTGCCGCAAAACCTCAAGAGCTTTTCTTGCAGCCGCACACCAAGCCTTTTGCAAAGCATCTTTATCGCGAGTCATGGGAAATTCTAAACGCAATACAGGCGTATTTTCAGGCAGATGCGGCGAAGCTATAGTTAAAGCTGTGGAATAATCGTTACGCGGCGAAGCCGCCGTTAAAATAACATCTACTTTTTGCAATACCTGCACAGCTCGTAAAGTCAGTAAATCCGGGGCTCCGGGACCAACGCCCACACCATACAATGTCCCTAATTCCATATGTTCCATGCGTAATAACCTATTTTTTTTATTAACGGAGTAAATCCGGCCTTTCTAAAGTCGCATCTTTTTCTTCATTAAGCGTCACGTCAAAATTCACCTTAGGGTGCAGCCAACGCGCCAACATTTCCACAGTATCCACAGCTTTTGGCCCGGGCCTTGCAAAGGCAAGTTCTCTAACTTCAAGAATTCTATTATTTTTTACTGCAGACAACAGCCCAAAATGCGGTCTTTCTTCCATGGGCAAAGGCGCTGGATTCATGGGCCCCACCTGCACAATATAAGCCTCTGGATTTAACCGTAATAATTCTTCTTCATTTATGCGTACAATGCGCTCATCGGTGACAATAACATTATGCCCGCCGGACATAAGAATAATATCGTGCGCCATGGACTGACGCCCTGCCCCCAACAAATTGGGATAGCGCACCTCATAAAACACAGGCACGCGCCTTTCGTATTGCACAACACTGCGCACATGACCAAGGCGCTTTTGATAGCTTGTAACAAGAACTTCAGCTTCTTGTTCTTTTCCCGTAAGTTGACCAAGTTTTTTTATAACGCGAAACATATCTTCAAAAGTTTGCAAACGGAAAAAAAGCACGTTTACACCATGCCTGCGCAGGCCAAGCCCAAAACTTTCTGCTTCGGTGCGCCCTAAAAATTGCAAAACAACTTGCGGTTTTAAGGATAAAATTATCTCTGCATTGGGGCGCATGTGTGTGCCCACAGCTCGTAAATGCTTAAGGCCTTCAATATTGGCATCTGCCGCAGTGCGCCCCACAAGGCTGTGCCCCATATTCAGTTCCAACAAAAGCTCACTCAAGGCACCATAGAGGGCAAGTATGCGCGTAACAGGTTCTTTTAACACAAGCTCATGGCCGGTATCATCCACAATGCGAATGCCTTCTGCCTTTGCCGTTCCCTGCGGCGCACCAGTAGCAACAGCCAAAGGAGTGTTCACTGTGATCAAAAAAATGCACAGGCTTACACATATATTAACCACAGTTCGCATATTATGTTCCCAATTTATACATCATCAGAAATTTTATGTGGGCAGGCTTGCGGCACATGAAAGGCAGGATGTTGCACAATATGCACCCTGCTCTCATATAAAAGCTCCAAATTCTCCACGGTAAACACATCATGCACAGGCCCGTCAAACAAGATTTTCCCTTTTTTAAGCCCCACAAGGCGTGTGGCATACAGAGCCGCTAAATTAACATCGTGCATAACCGTTACTATACAAAAACCTAGTCTACGCCTTTGTTCAAGCACTGTAAATACCTCAGCCATACGCGCCATATCAAGGCCTGCTGAAAGCTCATCCAAAAGCAAAAGCGGCGCGCATTGTGCCAAGGCTCTGGCCAAAAGCACTCTCTGCAATTCACCACCCGAAAGAGTGTCTAAGCTGCGCAAACGCAAATCATACGCTCCCACCTCACGCAAAACATCTGCAGCTACGGCATAGTCATCTGCCCCATAAGCCCCCCACCAAGGCAAATACGCGTAACGCCCAAGCAGCACCATTTGCTCCACCAGCATAGACGGCACATTATCAAGCCTTTGCGGCACCACAGCTACGTTTTTAGCCCTTTTTTTAAAAGAAAAGTCTTGCAAAAGTTTATTTTGCAAAAAAATTTCCCCATCGTAAATGGGTAAATCCCCACTTATACTTTGTAAAAATGTGCTTTTTCCGCTGCCGTTTTGTCCAATTATAGCTATGAATTCGTAAGCCTTGGCAGAAAAGTCCACCCCGTCTAAAATATTTTGCCCCTGCTTGGCATAGCGCGCTTGTATGTTGTTACACTGTAACATACTTACCCTTTATGCTCTCTAGTGTGATTGCGTTGCCATATGAGCACAGCAAAAAAAGGCCCGCCAAGCAAGGAAGTGACCACACCCACGGGCAATTCTTGACCGTCCGAAAGTAAAGTTCTGGCAATGACATCAGCCCAAAGCAACAGCAATCCGCCCCCAAAAAAAGCGCTTACAAGCAACACGCCGTGCCCCACACTTCTATGCCCCAAAAAACCAAAGCACATGCGCAAAATATGCGGCACCACCAGACCCACAAAAGCTATGACTCCGGCCACAGCCACACAACCTGCCGTTATGCAACTGGCCGCCACCAATAATACGCCCCGCACTCTCGCCACAGGCACCCCCAATTGCGCCGCCTGTCTTTGCCCAAGGCTTAGCACATCAAGTTCACGCCAATGCAACGCAATGCCTATGCACCCCAAAACCAAGGGCAACAAAACCAAGGGTAAAGCGTCCCAAGTGCGCCCCTGAAAAGAACCCATAATCCAAAAAACTATGCTGGTAACCGATTCTTCGTGCAAAGCCTTGATGAGCGCCACAAAGGCTCCCAAAAAAGTAGATACCGCTATACCCGCCAAAATAATATTTTCCCTTGCGCCCGAGCTTTGCGCAAAGCTTATGCCACTAAAACCACTGCCAAGTAGCATAGCCATAAAAAGAGCCAGCAAAGAACCCGCAAAGGCAAAAATGCTTGTGAGCCCACCTAGCATATACACCATGTCAGCGCCCAGAAAAGACGCCATAAAGGCAAAAGCTGCCCCTCCCATGGTTAGCGCAATACTGGCACCGCAAGCCGCTCCGGCCGATATGCCAAGAGTAAAAGGATCCGCCAAGGCATTGCGTAAAACACCCTGCAAAACTACCCCGGCCACAGCCAATGCACCGCCGGAAATTAAAGCTAACACAATCCGTGCCAAGCGGATTTGCGTCACCACCACATAAGGGGTCATGTCCGCTTCCGACACAGCTTCAGGAGAAAAAAAAGCCAGCAGCAAACGTATGACTGTGTGCACATCTATGGGCATAGGCCCCGGAAGGCAGGCCAAAGGAATTGACACAACCCACAAAAGCACAAGTAAAGTCAGAACAATACGTTCTTTACTGCCGGCCATATGCTCTAAGCGCTCTTAAACACCAAGGTGTCGTCTTCCACATCCACAAATACGCGGCCACCTTCATGCACTTCGCCGCTGATGAGCTTGCGCGCCAATGGTGTTTCCAAATTATGCTGCATATAGCGTCTTAAAGGCCTTGCTCCGTACACAGGGTCATAGCCGGCTTCTGCCACAAAAAGCTTTGCCGCATCGCTCATGTCAAGCTGCACATGTCTTTCTTGCAAGCGTCCGCGTAAGCGCATGAGCAATAAATCCACAATGCGCCCAATTTGACTTAAGGTCAAAGGCGTAAAAAGCACCGTTTCGTCAACCCTATTAAGAAATTCCGGCCTAAAATGTTTGCGCAATTCTTCCATAACCATTTCACGCGTTTTTTCAGCCAATTGTCCTTCAGCATCAATACCTTCAAGCATGAGCAAAGAACCAATATTGGATGTCATAATAACTATGCAATGGCGAAAATCCACCGTGCGCCCTTGATTATCCGTCAAACGCCCATCGTCGAGTAATTGCAAAAGTGTATTAAATACATCGGGGTGCGCCTTTTCAATTTCGTCAAAAAGCACCACTGAATAAGGCTTACGCCGTACAGCTTCTGTAAGTTGCCCGCCTTCGTCATAGCCCACATAACCGGGAGGCGCTCCTATAAGTCGAGAAACAGAATGTTTTTCCATATATTCGCTCATGTCAAGGCGCACCATATTGTCTTCTGTATCAAAAAGTGCTGCTGCCAAAGCTTTACAAAGCTCTGTTTTTCCCACACCCGTTGGGCCCAAAAACAAAAAGGAACCTGTGGGGCGTGAAGGATCAGAAAGACCTGCCCTTGCTCGCAACACAGCATCGGCCACTGCCCGCACAGCAGCCTCTTGCCCCACCACGCGCTCATGCAAGGCCTCACCAAGGCGTAACAATTTTTCTCGCTCAGACTCAAGCAAGCGCGTTACGGGAATACCCGTCCACTTGGCCACAATTTCCGCCACATCATCGGGGCGTACTTCTTGCCGCAAAAGGCGTTTACCCCCGTCTTCCGAACCGTGCTCAGCCTGCTGCAAGCGTTTTTCCAAGCTGTGTAACACAGAATATTTAAGCTCGGCAGCTTTATTCAAATCATACGCACGCTCAGCTTGCTCAATGGCAAGGCGCGTTTGCTCAATCTGCTCTTTAATTTCGCGCACAGAATCAATGGAGTTTTTTTCCGATTCCCATTGCTCACGCAAAACACCTTGCTGCACGCGCAATTCCACAAGCTCACCCTCAAGCTTAAGCAAGCGGTCTTGAGCAGCAACATCAGTTTCACGACGCAATGCCTCACGCTCAATTTCAAGCTGCATCACCTTGCGGTTGGCCGCATCAAGCTCTGCCGGTAAGGAGTCGATTTCGGTGCGGATCATGGCTGCGGCTTCATCCACAAGGTCTATGGCCTTATCCGGCAATTGCCTATCTGGAATATAACGGTGCGATAAAGTTACAGATTCAACTATAGCCGAATCACTGATACGCACACCGTGATGCACCTCAAAACGCTCTTTCAAACCCCGCAAAATAGAAATGGTGTCCTCAACACTGGGCTCTTCCACAAGCACAGGCTGAAAACGCCTTTCCAAAGCCGGATCTTTTTCGATATATTTGCGGTATTCATCCACCGTGGTGGCGCCCACGCAATGCAATTCTCCCCTAGCTAGCATGGGCTTTAACAAATTGCCGGCATCCATGGCTCCATCGGTTTTTCCGGCCCCCACAATAGTATGCAATTCATCAATAAAAAGAATTATTTGGCCTTCAGACTTTTCCACTTCATTGAGCACAGCCTTAAGCCGCTCTTCAAATTCACCGCGGTATTTTGCACCGGCTATGAGCGAGCCCATATCCAAAGCATAGAGCGATTTACCTTTAAGGCCTTCGGGCACATCTCCGTTAACTATGCGAAAAGCAAGACCTTCTACTATGGCGGTTTTACCTACGCCGGCTTCGCCTATGAGCACAGGATTATTCTTGGTGCGGCGCGATAATATGCGGATAACACGGCGTATTTCTGATTCACGCCCAATAACGGGATCCATCTTGCCAAGACGAGCCGCTTCCACAAGGTCACGCCCATATTTACTCAAAGCCTCAAAAGTATCTTCAGGATTAGCGCTGGTAACTCTGGCACCGCCACGCAAGGTATCCATAGCAGCGCTGAATTTCGCCTTGCTTATGCCGTATTCACGCCATACTTCACCCAACGGAGAACCTGAAGGAGCATCAGCAAGGGCCGCAAAAAGATGGTCCACGCTGACGTATTCGTCCTTCATGGCTTTGGCGTCCGTTTCAGCTTGCGCAAGCACCTTGCCAAGACGCTGCGTGATCATAATTTTACTGGCGTCCATGCCTTGACCGGAAACAGAAGGCCTTTTGCGTAAAATTCCTTCCACAGCCACTTGCAGAGCACGAACTTGTATGCCCATATGTTCTAATATGCGAGAAACAATGCCTTTTTCTTGTTGCATAAGGGCCAATGCCAAATGCTCTACGTCTGTATCTTGATGCCCCATGCCCGCAGATAAATTCTGCGCATCGGTGACAGCTTCACGCGCTTTTTCAGTAAATTTTTGTATGTCCATGAAATTCTCCCATTGCTTTGCACCCATGAACTGCAAAGCAAACAAACATCCATATATAGTAAATTATTATTGTTTTTCAATATGCATTGCGGCAATTTGTTCCCACAATGTTTTTTCTGCATCATCCACCACTGTGGGCGCTGTTATCATAACTTTCACCATTTGGTCACCGCGTGAGGCACTGGGCCCAAGGCCACGCCCGCGTAAGCGGAAACGTTTACCAGACGATGTCCCGGCGGGAATGTGCATTTCAATATCGCCTTCAAGAGTGGGCACTTGGATATTGGCACCAAGCACAGCTTCCCATGGCATTACGGGCAAATCATACAATATATTTATGCCGTCCACACTGAATTTTTCATGTGCAGCGTATTTTATGCGTAAGAATAAATCTCCGTTTATACCGCCATTCATGCCATTGTCACCTTGTCCGGCAAGGCGTAATTTTGCACCTTCGCGCACACCTGCAGGTATATTCACGTCAAGGGTGCGACCGCCCACACTTATGGTGCGCCGCCCGCCTTGCAAGGCATCTTGCAAGCTTATAGATATTTCTGCTTCCACATCTCGGCCACGGCGTTGCCTGCGTGAAAAAGAGGCGTATGGATCTGGCCCAAAGCCACCTTGCTGTCTAGCGGCTTGCCCAAAAAGCACTTCAAAAAAGTCCGAAAAACCACCGCTGCCACCAAAACCACTGGCGTCAAAGTTAAAACCTTCAAAACCCGGTGCACCCCTGAATTGCTGCCCGTGTTGCCAATTATGACCCAATTGATCATAACGCTGGCGCTTATCTGCATCTTTCAAAACTTCATAAGCTTCGTTGATTTCTTTAAATTTATCTTCAGCTTCGGCATTGTCGGGATTGAGATCCGGATGATATTTACGCGCTAATTTTTTAAAGGCCTTAGCTATTTCATCAGCTGAGGCCTTGCGATCAACGCCAAGCACTTGATAGTAATCTTTATATGAAACACTCATGATTTCCTCCCAAATAGCTTATTGTCCCCTATGGGTACATGACACAGCTACCTTCCAAAAATAAGCCCAATCTGTATAAGGTCAATGGGTAGAAGACATTTATAATACTTAGGTGCGCTTCGTGCCTTTATCCGCTCACTGCGGCGCGTAGGATATAAGCGAAAACAAGTTTCGCTTATGCGCCTTGCTCGCTCGATAGCTCGCTACCGCTCGAGTCTCCCGACGGGTTAAGGAAGCCATCAGCGAAAGCTGTTTAGCTTCTGCCCACTAAGATTAGTTCGCCATAAAAAATCACTTTTTCTTTCTAACCCGAAGGG
>CAYJGS010000081.1:0-8782 GCA_964369505.1 uncultured Desulfovibrionaceae bacterium
AGCGACTGCAAAAGTTTAGCAAGGTCTTTTTCTTCGTCGTTATTAGATGCGTGCGTGACGGTGTGTACATTGGCCTTGGGTACTTTTTGTATGGAAATACGTTTTGTTATGCGTGGACTATTTTGTTCGCTTTTGGAGTTATGAGAATTTGTGTCTTGTTCTTGCGTAGAAGGTTGGCCTGTTTGGTTGTCTGCGCTTTCTTCTGGGTTTGTTGGTTGGAAAGACGCGCTGTCTTGACGTTGTTTGGCTTCTTCTGCTTCTTGTAAAACGGTTTTGTGCACCATTATGGGCACGGATGATTTAATGGCCAAGGCTATAGCGTCAGACGGGCGGCAATCTATACGCATGGCGAGATGTTCACTTTCTGCGCGGCGTAATAAAAGATCAGCAATAAAAACTCCGTCCATAAAAGAATGAATTTCTACGGCAAATAAATGTGCGCCAAGAGTTTTTATGGTGTTTATGAGAAGTTCGTGCGTCAAAGGGCGGGGGGGCTTTTGATTGCTTAAAGCCAAAGAAATGCTCATGGCTTCCATGGCACCTATCCAAATGGGCAAGACTCTGTCGTCATTATGCGCTTGCAAAAGCACAATGGGGGTTTTGGCTGTATTGTCGACACTTAAGCCCACAACGCGCATTATTACCATATATTACCTACTTTTATAGTATTTTTTCTGCTAGCAGCGTGTGCCTTTTGGCGCTTACAATACGAGCATTTATGAAGGAGCCGGCCTTTGCCTCATGATCAGCAAGTGCCACATTCACCGTGACACCATAAGGATCGCGCCCCTGCCACCATATATCTGCGTTTTCTGTGTCCCCTTTTTTGCTTTTTTGCTCAAGTAAAAGGACAGTGTTTTCGTCAACACGTTTTTTTAGCCACGCTGCACTCAGTATTTCTTGCTTTGCTTGTAAGCGGTTAAGTCGCTCTAATTTTACTTCTTGGATGATTTTTATAGGCAAAAGTGAGGCCTTGGTGCCCGGCCGATCAGAGTAGCAAAACGAGAAAGATGTTCTAAAATTAACTTCTTCAAGCATTTGCAAGGTTTGTAAGAAGTCTTCTTCGCTTTCACCCGGAAAACCCACAATAATGTCTGAACCAAAGCTTATGTCGGGGCGCACCGCGCGGAGTTTAGTCACTATGTCTAAAAAACGTGCGCGATCATATTTTCGCCCCATGTTTTGCAAAACTGTATCAGAACCCGCTTGCAGGGGTAAATGTAAATGAGGGCAAAGCTTATCCAATGTGCCAAAAGCTTGAATTACATCGGGTGAAAAATCCTTGGGGTGTGGCGTCATAAAACGTAAACGTTGTAAACCTGGCAAAGCGTTGACTTGCGCAAGGAGTTCAGCAAAGCTTGTGCCGTCACCTGCTGTATCTTGCCCAAAAGAATTAACATTTTGCCCAAGCAAACACAGTTCTTTGGCACCGTGTTCTAACAATATACGGCATTCATGCAGTATGGCCTTGGTACTGCGAGATTTTTGCCGTCCGCGAGTATAGGGCACAATACAATAGGCGCAAAAATTATCGCAACCTTGCATAATATTTACATAAGATACGGTTGCGGCACCTTTTTGCCCAAGCTCTGGTAAGCGTTCGGCATAGCTTTCTGAAAAATCTATGAGTGAAATGCGTAAATCTGGCTCTTGTATAAGTTTTTCTATGGCGTCCGGTATATGAGCCACTCCATCGCCTCCGCTGACAAGACGCACTTCCGGAAACGATGTGAAAAAATCTTGGCCTATTTGTTGCGCCACACAGCCGGCCACCACAGCAAAAGCGTTTTTTGTGTGCCGTGTTTCGTGGCGCACTTTGCGCAAGGTATTATACACCTTTTGCTCAGGCTTTTCCCGCACAGAACACGTATTTATAATGACAATGCCTGCGTTGGCAAGGGAGCTTTGTTCAAATCCTTTTTGCTCAAGCGCACGGGTAAGCCAGTCTGAATCATTAACATTCATCTGGCAACCAAAAGTAATTATATGAAAAGTCTTGAGCATGTATAAACCTTATTATTGTTCGATATCTGTATCGTCAGCCATAAGTAATTCTGTGTCATCCATATCAAGGGTGTCGATTTTATCTTCAAGCCATTCATACACAGCTCTGGCAGTGTTATAATTGAGCAAAATACGCGAATGCACTTGCCTTGTTATGGTGCGCACGTCATCGTCAAAAGGAGCCATTTCTGGGCCAAGGCTTCCGTCTGCAGCAATAATGCGCTCAGAAAAAGGCGGTATTTTATCACTTTCAATGTAAAAATTTAATTCAATTTCCCCTTGAGGATTGATGCCACCCCAAACACCGTGGGCTGTACGGAGGCGGACATGTGTATCTTCTTCATATTCATAACGAATGCGTGAGGGGAATTTGTTATCTTGGCTCATGGAATCTCCTTTAAGGCATGTTTTATTGTAGGATGCATAAATCCCGTGGTGCCTTGTACTGAAATAATTGTATCTTGGCAAGGAAAGGGATTTTTGAAAATTACGGCGGATACTTTAGGTTGTCGTGGTGACAATAACACCATTGGCGTTTTCCGGAATATCCTTGGTATCTATATTTCTTGTGGCAGTTTTTTTGTTGTTTTCTATGCGCGCCGCCTCGGTGGACGCTTGTACTTGTGTGGATTCTGCAGAATCTTCTACAAGTATCATAACATCTTGTCGCATGGTGGTATAGGGTTCATCTATATAAAACATTTTTCGACGCGGGTCGGCTCTGTTTTCGATAGATATAAGTTCTTTGCGAGTTAACATGTATGCTACATACGAAAGAGCACAAAAATAGTAAAGCTTTTTTATGGTAGGGTAAGTATATAAGAAACCGCTGATTTAATCGGCGCTTTCTTAAATGGAGCGTTGGCGAAAGCCAATGCGACCAAAAATCAAAAATAGGGCGAGCTTTGCTTGCCATTTAAGGTATTGATTTTTTTGCTTTTTCACCAAGACAGCTTTGCTGTCTTTAGGCGGCGCAAACACCACGAAATGGTGTTTGTATACTATTGACTAAGGAAACACGATTTAATCAGTGTTTCCTTAAAAACTGCCAAGGGTATAGTAAAAGTAATATAGCAAAAATAAAATCTCTCTGCATAATTATGCATTGGTTTTGGATTTTACATGTGCTTCCAATTGCGTTGCACTTGCTGTGTGAATGGATAAAGTCACCTTGTTAAAAACTTGACAATCTCATAATAATGCTTACTTTTGACCCGTAGGAGCTCTGGGATTTACGGCAAAACATCAATATGGCCGCAATGTTGATCTGCCTAAATTTTAGAGCTTTTGTTGTTTCTAGTGTTTTGAACATTGATACATTTGTTTTTTTATATGCTATAATGTTCATGAATTGTATTGAAAAAATACCTAAGCGGCTTGTGTATTTTGTATATGAAAAGATAAGGATTTTAGTATGAAGGATTTAAGAAATGGTATTGATATGTCACGTCGTAAACTTTTACACCTTGGGGGTGTTGCCAGCACAGCCTTATTACTTGGCGTTGGTAACACCGCACATGCAGAAGCCAAAGGAGTTGCATCAGATATGACACCCTCCACCGCTGACCTTGCCAAAATGAATGGCACCCTCACAACTCCCGAAAAAGCTCTTGCCATGCTTACAAAGCAGAGTGAACATTTTACTCCTCGCGTTGTGAAAGTCTCTCCGCATGTTTACGCAGCTGTGGGTTACCACGGTGCCAATACCATCATGATTGAAGGCAAAGACGGCGTTATCATGGTGGATTCACTCATGGGCCCTGAAAGTGCCGGTAATGCCTTTAAAGAATTCCGCAAACATTCTGATAAGCCCGTTAAGGCCATCATATACACCCATAGCCACGGCGACCACACAGGCGGCGCTTCTGCATTTGTGCCTAAAGGTGCAGAGATTGGCAAAGATATTATTGTGATAGGCCATGTGGGCATGGGCGGCGGTCACGGTAGTGATAAAAGTATTGATGTGATTGCCGGCAAGCGCGATATCCGTCAATTTGGCCGTAAATTACCAAAGGCTGAGCAAACCAATCGCGGTTTGGCTCCTGCTGGTACCATTGACCATGATCGTGGCACAGGTTTTGTTCCACCAAGTCTTAAAATTTCAGAAGACTATAAAACCACCATTGCAGGTGTGGATTTAGAGCTTATTATGGGGCCTGGTGAAACCAACGACGCTATTTTCATTTGGATACCCAGTGAAAAAGTACTCATAACCGGCGATAATTTTTACCATACCTTCCCTAATTTATATGCCATTCGCGGCACACCTTATCGTGATGTGCGAGTGTGGGCTCAATCTGTTGCCAAGATGGCAACCTATAAGCCAGAAGCCATTATTCCAGGACATACAAGTCCCATCATAGGGCAGAAAGAAAGCACAGAAGCTTTAGAAAATTACAGCGCTGCCATCCAATATGTATTTGATAAAACTGTTGAAGGTATGAATAAAGGCCTTGACCCCATAACCATTGCTCAAGGCATTAAACTGCCTGAAGAATTTGCAAGCAAGCCTTATCTTACAGAGTTTTACGGAACCATTGAAGGGGCATCGCGCGCTATCTACTCCGGACTTATGGGCTGGTTTGACGGTAATCCTGTTAACCTTAATCCTTTACCGCATAAAGCAACAGCTAAACTTATGGCAAGGCTTGCCGGCGGTGTGGATAAATTGCAGGCACAATTTAATACTGCTTTAAAAAATGAAGAATACCAATGGGCCTTGGTGTTGTCTGATAATCTTATGCTTTTAGACGGTGTTGACCACACTGCCATGCAAAAAGAACAAATTAAGATTTTGCGTACCCTTGGATCCATGGAATATAATGCACCTAAACGCAATTATTATTTGAGCTATGCCAATGAGCTTGAGCAAGGCATGAAAGGCTAAAAAATAGAATACCCGCAAAGGGTTTGTCATTACACATAAAAAGCCCCGATTTTTAATCGGGGCTCAGTTTGATGACAAAGCCTTCTGGGGGAAAACCTTTTTTGAACAAAAGGTTCTTCCCCCAGACCCCCTTTCTAAAAAACTTTAATGGCGGCAATATGTTATCTTTGAAATATAAATTTTGCCGCATTTAAGATTTCAAAAAAACGCTACTTATAACGCCTTTCTAAAGCCTTAAAATTCAAATTTTGAATTTTTCTTTGCACATATTGCAAAGCCTCTTTGCATTATGGCTTTGTCAGCAGTCTGCCCGCTTACATAAGCGGGTTTTTTAACGCATGGACAATCCGGCATTTTTTTCAATCATGTGTACTGTTTTGGCAATCTGCCTTCCGCATGTTGTTTCTTTTTGCAATTCTCGCTCAATGGCAGCAATGCCCTTTATGACCGTTGAATGCCTGCGATTAAAACGCTCGCCAAGATCTTGCAAAGAAATTTCTGTATGTTTTCTGGCCAAATAATATATGGTATCCCGCGCCAAAACATATTCTTTACGGCGACTGCGCGAAGAAAGCTGCGACACTTTAAAACCAAAACTGTTGCATACAAGCTCAATGATTTTATCAATATCCGGGAAAGCGTCTATTTTTGCATATTGCGCCAAGACATCCATGGCCATTTCAAGGCTTATGACACTTTTTAAATGGCGCGCTTTAAACACAAGATTTGCCAAACAACTTTCCAATTGACGCACATCGTCACGCAAATGATCCACAAGAACTTCCGTCACTTTGTCCGACAATATAACTTGATGATTACGCGCTTTTTGCGATAAAATGGAACGACGCATGTCCTTAGTTGGTTTATCTATGCTGGTGAGCAAACCAGAACAAAAATGCGAAACCAATTGGCTGTCTAAATTTTGCAATTCACGTGGTGTAAATGACGAAGTAAGCACCACCCTGCTCCCTTGGGATTGCAAATATTTGATGGTGGCTAAGGCTTCATCTTGTGTTTTTTCTTTACCTTGAAAAAAATGTACATCATCAAGTAAAAGCACATCCAGTTCTCGTAAAGAATGCTTAAAAGTGTCCATATGGTGCTGACGGCTGGCCCGTACAAAATGGCTTGTAAAATCTTCTGCTGTTAAATACCCAACACGCGCTTTGCCCCCTTGCTCCTTAGCAAGGCTTTGGCCAATGGCGTGAATAAGATGTGTTTTGCCAAGCCCCGATGCAGCACTCACAAAAAGCGTTTCCACATGCCCATTACTGCGGCAAATATCTTGAGCGGCAGCAACAGCCATGGCATTGCTTGGCCCCACCACAAAGTCATCAAAATCATAACGCCAACGTATCTTGCTGAGCGGACTTTGCGCCGGCATAGGCAAAGTGGCTTGGGTGGTGTTTTTAGAAGAAGAGGTAAATTGCAAGGCCTCACTGACCAAATGGGCACAATCAGATCTTTCGGCCACATCTTGTTGTGCTGTAGGGGTAGCCACAGGAACAGAGTACCTCTGCCCTATGCTACGCAATGTGTGCAGCCCCTGTTTGTCATTTTCTTGGGCAGTACGTGGCATATGTAAAGCATTTTCTACGCTAAATTTAAGCTGCACATCTTGAATAGCTATACCCAAAACATCTGCCGCAGCTTCGCGCAAAGAAGCAGAAAAACGCCCTTCTACCCAGTCAGCCGCATAGGCACTTGGTGCAACAATGCACACAACATCACCTACAACGCTTCCTTTCAGAGGCGTAATCCAAACCTTATATTCACACGTTTTAAGCGTTTTTTGAAGGCTAGTACATATTTTTGACCAATTCGTTGACATGTGAACCTTATACCCTATGGGGAAGTTTTTTTCCAAACGGCATTAACACCACTTGGCATCTTTTTTTTTCCCCAATGCTCCTTTAAATATTTTTTGCATAACTATTGAAAAATTAAATATAAAAAATAACCCCAATGATTATCCGCTCCCGTTTAGCCCCTTTACTCAAAGACATTTTCAAGAACTCTGTTTTTTTTAACTAAAAGCTTTTCCACATGTAGATATGAACATATCTCTTATTATCTCTTTTTTTCTCGTATTTTCATGTTTTTTTATCATCCCACAAACTCAAGCCTTTAAGCCTTGTCAAGGACTTTTAACATTTTTTTATGTATCTTTTTCATAGTAAACACTCACAAAAAAACAGTCCCCTCATGCATTCTGTGTGCATAAGAGGACAAAAGGTGCCATCAACATAACGCTTGTGGCCTTAAAATATACGACAAGCGCATTTTATGGAATACTATCTAATCAACCAAATAATATTCAATAGTGCTCACAATGCGCACAGTTTTCATTTCGGGCTTATATTCATCCCTTGTGGTAATGGAAAAAAGGCCTTGATTGGCTTTTTTGATTTTTCCAAGAAAGCTTTGTGAATCTTTGGCAAATTTTTCGGCCACATGCCTTGCGTTTAATGTGGCTTCTTCTATCATTTGCGGTTTTAATTCATTGAGTTTGGTAAAAGAGTATTTAATGGGCATATCCCTTGAAAGTGAAAGCCCTTCTTTCATAAGGTCTATGATATTTTGTGTTAAAGAAGATACTATATCTACCTTGGTGGAATTTACAGTAATTAAAGCATTTAATGTGTATTTGAATAAGGGGGTATTGCCTTCAGAAGCATAAATGGTTTTATCATCAATGCTTGGTAATTGTACGGTTATTTCTTCCTTGTTCAAACCGGCTCCCGTAAGCAAGGCTATAATTTTATTTGTATACAGTGTATTTTGCGCAGAAATTTCCTCAAGTGTATTGCCGGAAACCCTAAAACTTATGGGCCATACAACCCTGTCGGCCTTCACATCTCTTTCTGCAAGCCCTTTCACCACGACAGTTCTTTCATTGGCGCTTAAATGCTCCGTAGCTTTTTGTACAAAAAAGCCAAGCACGGCAAGCCCCAAAAAAACCCCTAAAGCCAAGGGAAGTGTAAATGTGCTTTTCATAAAATCTCCTTACATATTTTTCAATACTCACATTACTGCAATGCCCCATGCAAGGCAAACAGCTTTTTGCACACCATTTTCCCCAAGGCAATACTCTTGCTATTTATAAAAAGATTATCTACAGTTAACTGACTTGCCATGTTGACTAACCTCAACGCTCCATGACCCTCTACATAATGAATTATACAGAGGCATCATGTGTTCCACACATGCTTTACTTTTGTTCTCTCAGCGTTAGCCATGAAAATTTGTTTAAATTTAAAACAGCTATTGATCTTATAAAGTATATTATACCACAAGGAGAATGTGTATGTTTCAAACCATGACGCTTGGCCAAAAATATTCCAAAGAAGAATATGCCAAATTAGAAGAAGATTTGCGCTTTAAGCTTTTTCAACTGCAAAGACAGTGCGAAGAGCATAAACTTTCTGTTTTAATGACGGTTATGGGTGTAGAATGCGCTGGGCGTGGTTCACTTATTAATACTATTTCTTCTTGGCTTGACGCTAAAAAACTCCATAATAATACTTTCTGGTTGCGCACTGACGAAGAAATTTCGCGCCCCGATTCTTGGCGATTTTGGCGCAAATTACCGGGTTATGGCGAGTTTGGCATTTTTTTTGGCGGATGGTATGAAAATCCTGTCAATCAAACTGCTTCAGGCCATATGAACGAAGCGGAACATTATCAAAAATTGAGCAAGCGCTTAGAACTTGAACGCACCTTGGCCGACAATAATTATGTTATAGCCAAATTCTGGTTACACTTAAGTGAAAAAGAACACCTTAAACGCCACAAAGCACGAGAAAAAGAGCAAGGCCGCGTGAGCTTTACGCCCAAAGATAAAAAACACAAAATAAGCTATGCTTCACTTTTAGATACCATGTCTAAAAC
>CAYJGS010000081.1:8792-9772 GCA_964369505.1 uncultured Desulfovibrionaceae bacterium
GCCAAAGCCAAGAAAAATGTTGTAGAAGACAACCCGCAAGAAGCTTGCGTTACCATATTAGACCGTGTGGATTTGAGCAAAAGCCTTACACACGAAGAATACCGCACAGAACTGAAAGCTTTGCGCAGTGAAATTTATCAACTGACATACGAAGCTTATAATAAAGGCATTTCGTCTACCTTAGTTTTTGAAGGTTGGGATGCCGGTGGTAAGGGTGGTGCCATAAGACGCATATCCGGTGCCGTAGACGCGCGTATTTCGCGCACTATACCCATCAGTGCGCCCACCGATGAAGAATTGGCCCACCATTATTTGTGGCGCTTTTGGCGTCATGTGCCGCGCTCCGGGCATGTGACCATTTATGACCGATCTTGGTATGGGCGTGTGCTTGTGGAAAGAGTGGAAGGCTTTGCCAAACCCACAGAATGGAAAAGAGCCTATGCAGAAATCAATAATTTTGAAGACCAACTCACCGAAGGCAAAAATATTTTATTGAAATTTTGGCTGCATATTTCTTCTGAAGAGCAATTGCGCCGTTTTGAAGAAAGAAAAAATACCCCGTATAAAAATTATAAAATCACCGACGAAGATTGGCGCAACAGAGAAAAAGCGCCGGCATATAAAATAGCGGCCGACGAAATGTTTATGCGCACAGACACAGACTATGCGCCCTGGCATATTATTCCCGCAGATTCTAAGCATTACGCACGCATAGAAGTGCTTAAACACTACCGCGATGCTTTAAACAAAGCCTTAAACAAAGAATCAAAAAAAGCTAAACAAGAAGAGTCCGCTCTTTTAAGTGTTAAAAAAACCTTACACGGAAATAAAAAATAAAAAACCGTAGTTATTGCCCTTACTCAGCAAGAAATACAATGTTTTTTTTTCATTTCTGCTTACATATTTTAAAAAAAAAACAAGCAATAAGCGCGTTTTGAGGGGGGTCTGGGGGGAACTTTTTGGCGCTAGCAAAAGTTCCC
>CAYJGS010000082.1:0-1658 GCA_964369505.1 uncultured Desulfovibrionaceae bacterium
AGTTCACGTTTTGAACTTTTCGTCAAGACATTACAAAGTATTTTTATAATGCGGGGTTTGTCATCAAACTGAAAAGGGAGGCCGCGGCCTCCCTTTTTTAATACTATCTAAATAAATTTATTACTTATTTCTTTTCTTGAGCTAAATATTCTTTAACCGTCATAAATACCACGGGGCTTAAGAATATCAAGGCTATCAAGTTGGGAATGGCCATACAAGCATTTAAGGTATCTGCAAGCAACCATACCACATCAAGCTTTGCCATGGCGCCAAGGGGCACAACAAGAGTAAACACCATGCGGAAAGGCTTAAGAACCTTATCACCAAAAAGATAGATCATGCAGCGTTCGCTATATACGCACCAACCAAGAACGGTGGTGAAAGCAAAAAGACACAGAGCAACCGTTACTAAAACGCCACCAAAACCAGTTGGTAATACACCGTCAAGCACGGAGTTAAAGGCAGCAGATGTCAAAGCGGCACCGTTCACGCCATTGGTAGGATCTAACACACCGGAAGCCAAAATGGCAAAACCGGTCATGGAACATACTATAATGGTATCAATAAAAGTACCGAGCATGCCGATGAGGGCTTGGTTCACAGGATTACGCACGGTGGCGGTGGCATGGGCAATGGGCGCACTGCCAAGGCCGGCTTCGTTGGAGAATACACCGCGAGCCACACCATAACGAATGGTCATCCAAATGGATGCGCCAAAAGCTGCAGATGGGGTGAAAGCTTCGGTTATAATCATGTTAAACACTTGTGGAATAACATCAATTTTTATAATAACAACAAGCAAAGAAGCTACAATATAAAAGAAAGCCATGGTGGGAACAATTTTACCAGCCACAGCACCAATGCGCTGCACACCGCCAATAAGCACAGCAGCCACAAGCACAAACAAAATGGAAGCGGTGATCATGGGGTCAACACCAAAGTTGGCTTTAACAGCTTCGGCAATGGAGTTGGTTTGGGTTAAGTTGCCAATACCAAAACCGGCAATGGAACCGAACACGGCAAACAAAGTTCCAAGCCATGCCCATTTAGCACCAAGGCCATTTTTAATATAATACATGGGGCCGCCCACCACGTTACCTTCCGGAGTAATTTCGCGATATTTCACCGCAAGCAAAACTTCGGAAAACTTAGTGGCCATACCAACCATGGCTGTGCACCACATCCAAAAAAGTGCACCGGGCCCACCCACAAATATGGCTGTGGCCACACCTGCTATATTACCGGTACCGATGGTAGCGGCAAGAGCTGTCATAAGAGCTTCAAAAGGAGAAAGCTCTCCGTCTACACCGTCAGCGACTTTTCTTCTTTGCCATAATTTTTTAAAGCCTTCAGGAATACGCCTGAATGTTAAAAAGCGTAATCCTAAGGTTAGGAACACACCCGTGCCAAGCAAAAGAATAAGCATGACAGGGCCCCACACAAAGCCGTTAATAGGATTCAAAATATTCGTAACTACTTGTACAAAACCGTCCATCTCTACCCCCTCTCTAAGACCTTAAAAATATGACAAAAAATAAAATACACCTCTTCTACAGAGCTCATTCTAGACTTTTTTCTAAAAAAAATAAACTTTTTTTTTACTTATGAGCTACAACATATGTATAAAAAATACATTTTCTTTTGAAAATTCAAATGTT
>CAYJGS010000082.1:1668-9738 GCA_964369505.1 uncultured Desulfovibrionaceae bacterium
CATGACAGGGCCCCACACGAATCCATTAATAGGATTCAAAACATTCGTCATTAGCTGTATAAAACCGTCCATCTCTACCCCTCTCTAAGACCTTAAAATTATGACAAAAAATAAAACTAGCCTCTACTACAGTTCCAATTCTAGACTTTTTTTCATAAAAAATAAACTTTTTTTTTCCTTGCTAATCACAACATGTGTAAGAAGAATACATTTTCTTTTGAAAATTCATACTTTATATCAATATCGCTTTGTACATTTTTCTCTATTTTTGGGGCATGGTCTTCTTTTGCTTGTGAACAGCGTGTAGGTTGTATTTGGAGTATTTTTTCTTGCAAAGCACGGCTTGCCTTGTGCCATATGCCCTGCTTAGACATGGTATGCAGCCAAGCTATAGCAAGCATTTTAAAATCCTGCCCTATGCCTTCTGCCCAAAAGCCGCGCGCAAGCAGTATATCAACAATATGAAAGCGACACTGCACAAGCACACGCAAAGCATTGTGCGCATCTCTTTGCATGCATAAAGAAAACAATTCCTTAGCCACAAAAGGAAGTTCAGGCAAATGCGCCTTATACGCTGTAAAAAATGCAAAAAACAAGCAAGACGCCCTTTGCTTAGCTCTTTGCATAAGCCATGTGAAAAAGATTTTTTGCTCGGCTTCGGTGTTAAAGGCGTGCATAAGAATGTGTAACCAATTTTCAAAACGGGGCGAAGCCTCATGCATACCCAAGATATCTTCGCCCGCCAAAACACTTTCGCGCAAAGCCTGTACTGTTTGCATGCTGCGTGCAGCCTTGTTCGTGCTTGATTTTTGCGTTTGCAAACTAAGCGTGTGGTTCTTTTCTTTTGGTGCATGCAAATGCTCAGTGCGTTTTTTAAATTCTTGCACGGCCTTTTCGTACAGGGCAATATCAGCCGCATGTACTTCAAAAAAAGCCTCTTTAGCTGAAGCAGAAAGGGTAACATCTCTTGGCGCAGACATGTTTTTGCTCACAATTTCTTGCTGTGCCAAAGTCGGCACAAGCTCGCTCAAGGCCGTAATGGAAGTGGAAAATTCTTCTTGCAAACCAAAAAAAGCCATTTCTTCAAAAAGCCGCGCTTCTGCTCTGGCCGCATCGCCTTGCCCAAGATAATGTATAAGAAAATTTTTTATGGGAAACATGCCTAAAAGCTCTTCGGCACTTGCCGCAAAAAAATCTTCTCGCGGAAAAAGCCATTGCGAAAAATGCACCAAGGACTGCACCAACGAATAAGGATGTCGCAAAAAAGTTATATAATAAAAATCTTTGCTTTTTGGCAGATACGCCTCTAAGCCCAATACCCCGTGTCCATAAAAAAAATCCGCTTGGCTTTCTACATGCGCTGCACTTAAAATATTATGGTGCACTCCACAAGCATGGGAAAAGCATGGCTTGAGCATAGCAGCAAGGCTCAAGCCGCCGCATTTGGGAATATGATGAAAAAGCACACCTGCCCTTCCCACATGGGACAAGCGCTGCGCATAAGAAACAATGGGCATACAACACCTTAAACGCTGTAATAATTATGTTAATCATATTTATAGAGTACAATTGCAAGCGCATTGTACGAAAAGAAACAACATTTAACAAGTCAACACCATACCATAAAAGCGTGCTTTTTTTAGCTGAAATTAAAATTAGCCTTGTTAATTTGTTTTAAAACTTCTAAACTATAACTCTATACAACACATACAACAAAGAGGTATATATGAAAAATGCAAAAATATTACTTGGAATAGGCGTATTAGTTCTTGTGGGCGCAGGTTATTTGGGTCTGCAATATTTCCAAAATAACATTGCCGAAGAAGTGGAGGCGCTTTTGTTGCAAAACAATATGTCTTCCTCTGCTGTCAGCTATGACACATTTGAGGATACGCTCACCATAAAAGATCTGCAAGGCAAGGATATATTGTATAAAGACAGCACGGTGCACATTCAAAATATCACCATTAAAGGCCCAAACATACAGGCATTTACCGATGTGAATGCCCCCATGCCCAAGGTGGCGGATCAAATATACTTTGAAAATATCAAAGGAAATATTATGATATTTGGGCAAGACAATGAACTACACGTGGCTTCTGTCACCATAAAAAACTGGAAGCAAAATATTGCCGTAGCCCTTGTTGCAAAAGATCGAGAAGGCTTTTCCGAAGCTTTTTTTAAAGCTCTGCTCAACATGGAAATCGATTCCGTAAACTATACTGACCACAAGATGCGTACCAAGGATGCAAATTTTGACACAAATAATACTACAAAAAATACAGAAATCACAGGAATTACTCCGCAAGGCATAGCACACTACCTTATGGAAGACACACTCATTACCTCCACAGACCTACAATCAGGCATTAAAACAGACATGCATCTAGGCTCGCTTCTAGCAAAAAACAGCCCCATGCCAAGCCCTGAACTTATGCTCTTGCTCACTACGCTGAGCAACAAAAAACTCGACAATATAGACGCTACAGAAATGGAAAAACTTATGCTTGCTGTTATGGATAATGTAACGTTGAGCCCCAAACAAGAATACACTCTCACAAATTTGAGCAGTGCCTACTTTGTAAATAATGAAAAAAAAGAAATGGGCAGCATACAGCAAATAGAAGTACTTTTTGACATTGACACTGCAAAAATTGGTAACATTTCCACAGCATTAAAAATAAATGATTTTTCTTTTGACAGCGTACTTTTAGATCACCATCGCCAAGATCAAGAACTCATTAATGGCATATTTGGATCTTCCCACATGCATTTTGACCTTGGCCTCAAAGCACAATTGGCAAGCGATGCCACAAGCAGCCTGCAAGCCCAAATAACTGTAGCCAATGATACTAACATTACAACGCAACTGGATTTTTTGTTTAATCAAGAATCCTATGTGGCTGCCATACAAAATATTGCCAGTGAAATTCTTGTGGATAAAGCTCTTGACGATATACGCTTAAGCGCGTTTAAACTGCATATGCAAGACAAAAATATTTTGCATAACACCCTTATGGCCTTTAGCAAAATGCAAAACATACCGGCTGAGCACCTGCACGCAGGATTTATGCAGCAAATCCATGCTTCCTTGGCAGAATTTGCTCCCATACTTGGGCAAGAAGGTGTTACAGCCATTGAACAATGCTTGCAAGCACCCGGCACATTAGATATTTCTGCACAACCAGAGCAAGCTTTAAGCCCGGTGGCAGCTTTTGCCCTAAGCCTTGCCAATCCAAGCAAGCTCAATATTAAAAGCACTTGCACCCCGGGAAAAAGCATTCTTGAGGCAAGATAATTTGCTTTTATTCCATGACCAAGCATACCGAAGCATATTCCGTATGCTTGGCAAAAAGACCACTGCGCAAAAAAATATATAAAAAAGCTTGACCAAACTGCTCTTTTTCCGTAGCTTGCCACTTGACCAAGCGCGGCTGTAGCTCAGCTGGATAGAGCACCAGGCTACGAACCTGTAGGTCAGGAGTTCGAATCTCTTCAGCCGCGCCATAAATTTCAAGGGTTTACGTTGAATGCGTAAGCCCTTTTTTTGTTGCTTATGTTGCTTATGTTGCAAAACTTGTTATATCCCTATGTTTAATAAAGCAAAAGTGTTTTATAACCAAAAACTTTCTTTATACTTGATTTTTAGAAAAAAAAGTGTAATTAGACCATATCGAAGGATTGTAATAATTTCTAAGACAGTAGCAAGGATGAGTTTCTTTTGAAGAGCTTTCAAAATAAAAAGTTTGACAAACTAACCATTATAGGTTTTGTTGTTTCTTTAGTGATAATAATATCTTATGCAATTTGGTATTATTCTGTAATTGCAAAGCAAGTTGACGAAGCTGCACGTAGAGAGATGTATGAAATTGGTCTGCAACTTGAACTTGTGCTGGAAAATATTATAGATGAAAACGTAGATGATCTGGATCTATTGGCAGAATATGCTTCGCGCGTAGATGGAACGGACGAAAGCATACAACAATTTCTTGCTTCGCAATCCCACGTAGAAGAATTTGACAATTTATTTTACATAGGGCTTGACGGAATAGGGATCTCAAAAAATAATAGAAAGCATGATTTTTCAGATAATGTAGCCTTTCTTTCCGCTTTGCAACGCGATTATTTCATCTCTGATCCACATTTCTTACCCAATTCGGGTTCTTTTGTATTTGATACTGCAGTGCCTGTAAAAAAAGATGGTAAAATTGTTGCCGTTATGTATAGTGAATCGTCCATGGAAGATTTTAATGAAGCTATGGACAGTTTAACACGCGGTAGTGGTATAGCTTTTCTTTTAGATAAAAAAATGAATGTTGTTTTTGCTAATAAGTCTACAGGCATAGAGTCGACTGTTCTTTTTAAAAAAGACGCAGATCTTTTAGGGCTTGAAGATGTAAAAAAAGCTAAGGAAGATATACTTAAAGGGCAAAGTGGTAGTTTTATTTATGAAGCTAATGGGCTGCCTAGGGCTCTTGTGTATACACCTGTAAATATGACAGATTGGGTTTTGGTGGTGAGCATTGAAATGGGCGCTATCAATACTCAATTGAATATTGCAGTAGGTCACATTTCTTCGATCAGCGTTATAATTTTATTTATACTTTTTGCCCTTATTTTTTATACTTGGTATTCAAGAACATCTTTATTACGATCTGCTGAAAAAAATGCTTACTTTGATCCTTTAACAGGATTGCCAAATTTGCTAAAACTTAAGAAAGATATGCACACTATATTAAGTGAAAAAACAAATAGCGTATATTCAATTTTGAAGTTTGACATAGTGAATTTTAAAACTGTTAATGAAATGTTTGGATTTAAAATAGGAAACCATGTTTTAAAAGCATCTATTGATATTCAAGATGTCGCCGATGAACCAACTTTAATTGTTTCTAGAATTGGAGTTGATGAATTTATACTGTTTTCTGATAGTAATTTTTTAGAAGATATAGAAGCTAAAAAAAGTATTTTTGAATCTCTTTATAACAAACGTATTCCTGATTTGAGTGCTCATAAACTCACTTTTAAATACGGCAGATATCGTATTGAACCAGGCGAAACTGATGTTGATAATATTGTTAATAAAGTGAACCTTGCTCATACAATAGCTAAAAGTAATAAAGATGAAATTGTCTATGATTATAATGATCTTTTCAAAAAACAAATGTTACGGGAAGCAGAGCTGACCGGTAAAATGGAATTTGCGCTCAAAAATAATGAATTTCAGGTGTATTTACAGCCTAAATATGATATTGTTACAGAAACGCTCGCAGGAGCTGAGGCCTTGGTTCGGTGGATAGGAACAGACGGAAAAATTATTTTTCCTAATGAGTTTATACCATTGTTTGAAAAAAATGGTTTTATAGTGCAAATAGATCGGCACGTATTAGAAATAGCCTGTCAATGTATTAGAAAATGGTTAGATCAGGGTATTGAAAGCATAGCCATATCGGTAAACTTTTCAAGAATGAATTTGATTAATCCCAATTTTGTGGAAGATATTGTTCGGATAGTTGATAGTTACAATGTGCCTCATGAGTGTATTGATATTGAGTTGACCGAATCAACCATGCTAGAAAATGAAGAAAATACTGAGAAATTACTAAATGATTTGCATTTATTAGGCTTTAGAATATCTATTGATGATTTTGGTTCTGGATATTCTTCTTTAGGTTTGTTGAAAAATTTAAAAGCTGATACTCTAAAGCTTGATAAAAGTTTTTTTAATGATACTAAAGATATAGATCGTAGTAATAAAGTTGTTGGGGGTATAATTAGATTGGCGCATGGTTTGAATATGTGCGTTGTTGCAGAAGGAATTGAAAATTTAGAACAAATAGAGACTTTAAGAGTTGTCAGATGTAATGTTGTGCAGGGTTTTTATTACGCAAGACCTATGCCCATTGCTGAATTTGAAGATAAATATATTTTTGTTAAATAGCGATTATTATTGTATATTGTTGTGATGAAATTTTAATACATGTGCATGCGGTATGGCCTTTGTACTCTTGTTTGAGCGCAAAGGTTTTTGGTATTTTGTTATCTTTACTCCTAAGCGTACTTCATATATGAAGTACTTTTAGAATATATTACTTTTTGAATATGGGAGTCTTTCATGGCAAGCTATGAAGCTGTTATTGGGCTTGAGGTTCACGTACAATTGGCGACAAATTCTAAGCTTTTTTGTGGATGTTCTACTTCTTTTGGCAATAGCCCCAACTCTAATGTATGCCCTGTATGCACAGGTATGCCGGGTTCTTTGCCTGTGCTTAATGCCAAAGCTGTAGAATATGCCGCTAAAGCCGGACTTGCCACTGAGTGTACGGTGAATTTATCGTCCATTTTTGCGCGGAAAAACTATTTCTATCCTGATTTACCCATGGGGTACCAAATTTCGCAATTTGATAAACCCATTTGTGAACATGGTAAACTTGAAATAACTGTGAGTAATGGGCAAAAAACCATCGGAATTACACGCATTCACCTGGAAAATGATGCCGGAAAAAATATGCATGATAGCCATGAAAATGTGAGCTATGTAGACTTGAACCGCGCCGGCACGCCTCTTGTGGAGGTGGTGTCTGAACCTGATATGCGCAGCGCAGAAGAAGCTGTTGCCTACTTAAAAGCTTTATATAGTATTGTGACTTGTTTGGGCATTTGCGATGGCAATATGGAAGAGGGATCTTTTCGTTGCGATGCCAATGTTTCATTACATAAACCTGGCACGCCCTTTGGTACAAGAGCTGAGCTAAAAAACTTGAATTCTTTTCGCCATGTGCAAAAAGCTATTGAGTATGAAATTGCCCGTCAGCGCGATATGTTGGAAGATGGCGAAGAAATTGTGCAAGAAACTCGTCTTTATGATAGTGTTAAAAATATTACTAAATCCATGCGCAGCAAAGAAGAAGCGCATGATTATCGCTATTTTCCAGACCCAGACCTTTTACCCATTTCAATTGAGGCTGCAGCGCTTCAATCTTGGCAAGAAGAATTGCCGGAGCTCCCCAAGGCACGTATGGAGCGCTTTTGCCTAAATTATGGATTGTCCAAGGACGATGCAGCCACCATTTGTAATGATATGACCGTGGCGGATTTTTTTGAAAAAGCCTTGGCTTCTGCTCCCAAATGCCCCGTGGCCCGTGTGAGTAATTTGGTTATTGGGCCTCTTTTGCGCGAATTAAATACCAGCGAAGCCACGTTAAAAAATGCTGCCATGAAACCTGAAGCTCTTGGGGAATTGGCACAAATTCTTGAAGAAGGTCTCATCAGCGCTAAAATAGCTAATGACATATTTGCCGACATTTTCACAACAGGCGCCATGCCAGAAAGTTATGTGAAAGAAAAAGGACTTGTGCAAATTTCCGATACTTCAGAAATAGAAAAAGCTGTGGATGACGTTATTGCCGCTAATCCTGCCGAAGTGGAAGCCTATAAGGGCGGAAAAACAAAACTTGTATCCTTCTTTGTGGGGCAAGTCATGCGCTTGACCAAGGGCAAAGCCAATCCGGCTGTGGTAAATGAACTTTTGGCCAAAAAATTATTGTCATAATGTGCCACTTGGTGACTTGGTGAAAATAACCTTGACAAATGACTACTTTTAGGTCAAAAGCAAATTCCGTTACAGGAAATAGTAAATTTAAAAATACATCCTTTTATTAAGCCAACTTAGCTCAGATGGTAGAGCAACTGATTCGTAATCAGTAGGTCGGCGGTTCGATTCCGCCAGTTGGCTCCATAAATTTCAAGGACTTACGGTTAAAAGCTGTAAGCCCTTTTTTATGACCATTGCCCATTGTTATTTTTCAAGTTAATCTCTTTTTTGAGGAAGGGGCACTTGACAGAATATGACATGTTCAATTTCACAGTGGTTAATTTTGAGTTTCAATCCAAATTTGCAACACTGAGTATGCAATTACTACAGCCTTTGCTTGATGCTTAAAAATCAAAGCACAAACTGAAGGAATGTTTTATGCATGCTATATTCGCTTAGTATTAAAACGTTCCATCACAAATATCTAGTCGAACATGAAAAACGCATTTCCAATGCATTTTTCTAAAGGCACGCTC
>CAYJGS010000083.1:0-9695 GCA_964369505.1 uncultured Desulfovibrionaceae bacterium
CTGGCGCCGAAAATAAATTTCGGCTGGCTTTGTTTTGCTCCCCTGCGGGGCTTGCCACATCCTGTGGCATACTGTTCTTTTTTGGACAGCCTAACAATAATCAAATGTAAATTCTTTAAATAAATAGGCACATTTTAACAGGTTTTAACGTATGTCTTTTCGTAAAAAAGTTTTTGTAGCAGTGCTTATGGGCATACTTATAGCATTGGTTATTCCTTTGCTCTATGCTCGCTTGACCTTGCAAGATTTTCTTTTAGAAGAAGCACGTGCCGATGCTTTTCGCGAGGCGCGTCTTGTTTCGCACCTTATGAATGCCCTTAATAGCCCGCTAGAAAGACAAGAATTTTTAAAAGAATTTGCCACAAATCAAACACAGCTTTCCCTTTTTTCTCCTAAAGGCGAAGAACTTATGGAAAGCAGCTTTCCGCAAGTTACAAGAAATACAGAGTCCACAGAACCCATCAGGCCAGAAGTACACACGGCCATAAGTACAGGGCAAGGCTCAGATATACGCTATTCCAACCAATTACGCACAACAATGCTCTATGTGGCCATGCCCTTAAATGACGGAAAAATTTTACGCCTTGGTATACCCTATACAGGCTTGCAGCCGCAAATTTCTTTTTTTGCCGAAACTCTTTTTATAGTGCTTATTGCATCAATTATTTTGGCATCTTTTGTGGCCTATTTCCTTTCGGGCTTACTCAAACGCGATTTAGCCCAAATGATGCGTGTTATAGAGGCCATATCCTTAGGGCATTATTACCGCCGCTTGCGCTTTTTTCCGGGTAAGGAATTTAAGCTTTTAGCACAGGCAGTAAATCGTATGGCAGAAAATATTTCTGAACACATAAACACCATGGCCGACCAAAAAGAGCAATTGCAAAGTATACTTGACACCATGAACGAAGGTGTGCTTGTACTTGATCAACACGGAGATATTCGCAGTAGCAATAAAGCCCTGCGTCAAATGTTTCCGGATATGGAAAAATTTGAAGGCAAGCAAGTGGTGGAAGCCATACCGGCACCGGCATTGCAAAAGGCTGTAGATGAAATTTTGCAATTGCCCATAAATACCGAAGAAAATCAAGGGGAATATTCCAATAAAGAAAACCCTTTACAGCTTGAACTAGAATCGGGAAGGTTTTTTTCCATACACCTAACCCGCGCGGGCAGTTCAGATGTTGACCTTGGGGCTGTGGCTGTATTCCACGATATAAGCCCTATTTTGCGCCTTGAAGGTGTTCGCAGGGATTTTGTGGCCAATGTATCACACGAATTGCGCACACCACTCACAGCCATCCAAGGCTATGCAGAAACCTTGGCAGACCTTGAAAGTATGCCCGATGATTGCCGCCGCTTTGCAGAAATTATCCGTAAAAACGGTGCTTATTTAGCCCGCATGGTAGAAGAACTTTTGGCTTTGGCAAGGCTTGAAAATGCCGATGTGCCTGTGCAAATTATGGGCATGGACGCAGAAGAAGGTGCGCAAGCTGCCATAGCTTTGTGCAGGCAACAGTTTGAAATTTGCCAAGTACAATTGCATGTGGAAATTGAAAAAAATCTTATGATTATGGCAAATGCACAACACATAACCCAAGTATTTAGAAACCTTTTGGAAAATGCAGCACGCTATGCGCCCAAGGGTAGCATGGTGTATATAAAGGCACAAAAAGATCCCACAGCGCAAGGAATGACCCGCTTTGCCGTATGTGATAATGGGCCTGGCATTCCGCAAGCGGATCGTGACCGCTTTTTTGAAAGATTCTATAGAGTTGAAAAACATAGGACACAAGCCTCCACAGGGCTTGGTTTGGCAATTTGTAAGCATACCGTAGAGCGCCTTGGCGGGCGTATTTGGGTGGAAAGTCCCACCAAGGAGTATGCTACGGCTTTTTATTTTACTATACCCACTGCTCTTGGAGATACCAATGACAGAACAGCATAAACTGGCGGCAGCCAATGTTGATTTCTATTATGGTGCGGCTCAAGCCCTGTATGATGTGAGCTTGTCTTTTCCCGTTAACCAAGTAACAGCTCTTATTGGCCCATCAGGTTGTGGTAAGAGCACATTTTTGCGCTGCTTAAACCGCATGAATGACCTTATTCCCATTGCGAAAGTAAAAGGTTCCATCACGCTTGATGGCGAAGATATCAATTCTCCTCAAGCGGACGTTGTAGCTTTGCGCCGCAAAGTGGGTATGGTTTTCCAAAAACCAAACCCTTTCCCCAAAACCATCTTTGAAAATGTGGCTTATGGCCTTAGGGTTAATGGCATAAAAGATGAAAGCCTCATAGCCGATACTGTGGAAGAAGCCTTGCGCCGCGCCGCTATTTTTGAAGAAGTAAAAGACCGCTTGCATACCTCTGCTCTTGGTCTTTCCGGTGGTCAACAACAGCGCCTTTGCATTGCCCGCGCTTTGGCTGTGGGCCCAGAAGTATTGCTTATGGACGAACCGGCCTCTGCCCTTGACCCCATTGCCACACAAAAAATAGAAGAAGGCATTCACGAGCTTAAGCACCAGCTTACCATTATTATCGTGACACACAATATGCAGCAAGCGGCCCGCGTTTCTGACCATACGGCCTTTTTTTATATGGGCAAGCTCATAGAGCACGATGTCACCGACACCATTTTTACGCGCCCATCCATCAAACAAACAGAAGACTATATTACAGGGAGATTCGGCTAATGACTCAAAGAGAAAGCCAATTACAACAACTACTTGTTACCATGCGCACACGCTTAATTGTTATGTCTGCCATGGTGGGTATTGCCCTTGAAGACGCTTGTAAAGCTTTATTAGAAGGCGATATTGGTCGCGCCAGTGCCGTTATTGACGGTGATGAAGCCATTAATGACCTTGAAAACGAAATCGATGCCAAAGCCTTAAGCCTTTTGGCACGCACCCAACCTGTGGCTTGCGATTTACGCATGGTTGTGAGCTCTTTACGCATGGTGGTAGATTTTGAACGCATTGCCGACGAAGCTGCCAGTATAGCCGAACGTACCATTCTTATGGACGGCATGGGACTTGGAACAGTGGAAGGTGATTTCAAAGAACTTATGGAGCTTTCCAGCCAAATATATAAAGACGCTGTAAATTCTTTTCGTGATGGTGATCCAGAGCAAGCTCTTAATGTGTGCAAGCGCGAAGATGATATTGCCTTGCTTGACGTGCGCATTATGCACAAGCTCACACACCAGCTGGAAAAAGACAACATAGATCCTCAGCGCTCCATGTTGCTTATTCTTATTAACCGCAGCCTCAATAGAATTTGCCGCCGCGCTGTGAATATTGCCGAGCACACGTATTTTATTTATGCCGGTATCAGTCTTAAACATAAGAAAAGACGTGTATAATACATGCATTAAATATAAGCCCCCATTTCTCTCTTATGGAAAAATGGGGGCTTTATTATTGCCTTGCTTAATCAAGATCTTTTTATACAACCAAGGCCAATACCCACCAAAATAAAAGCACTGGCTATGAGCAATTGAGCATCCATACTTTCGCCAAGAACCCACAAAGAAAAACTCATGCCAAAAATGGGCGTTGCCAATAAGGCCAAAGACATTGTAATGGCGGATAAATACCTATTCATAACAGTTATGGCCCAAAAGCCAAAAGCTGTAGCCAGTAAACCTGTATACGCCAAAAGCCATACCAAATCAGAAGTCCAAGTAATAGTTGGTATACCCTCTAAAGAAAAAGCCAATGTGCCTGTGAGCATGGTGGCTACAAGGGCTTGCCACGGGGCCAATTGAAAGGGAGTGGAATGCCAAGTAACCATTTTTATACCCATAATGGATATGGCCCAAGAAAAAGACGCCGCCAAAAGTGCAGCACTGCCTAAAAGATTGCTATCGGCTTGTAAACTTGTGATGGCCGGACTAAATATAATGCCTACACCAATAACACCAAGAAACACACCAAATAAACGTAATTTATCAACAGGTTCTTTAAGGATAAATATGGCTGCCGGTGTAACCCACAAGGGTATGGTATAGCCAAGAATAACTGAGCGCCCCACAGAGGTATATTGCAAGCCTATGGACATAAGAGTCGCAAAAATGGTCATTTGAAATACGCCGAGCATAATAATGGCAGGTAGATCTTGACGCTTTGGGACAATGCATTGCTTTGTCACCCCTTGCAAAAGAAAAAGGGCCACAGCGGCAATAAGCGACCTCATGCATGCAGACCATATGGGAGGAATGCTTTGCACAATAAGCTTAGTCACCGTCCAATTGGCTCCCCAAATAACTATGATACAGATAAAAAGAATAAATGCGTATTTTTTGTTCATACGCGCTTGTATACTACATAATAACGAAGAGCAATGCTTGCTAAAGCATTTTCACATACTTACTGCGATAATAATACCTTAAAAGATTTTTCAAATTTTGCCAAATCTCTTTCATGCTTAATTTGTAAATAAGCTTTTTCGCCCACTTCACGCACGCTTGGTTGTTTGCTCATGAGCTTTCCTGAAATATATGCCGCATATGTGGGCTTTAGTATATATTCTTGCTTCTGTCCCTTTTTTGGTGCTTCATAAATGCTTTCGCCTTCAAGAAAAGAATATTCCAAAGCATTTTTGGCTATTTCCTTAAATACAATATAATTAAGATCATGTTCTTGCGCCGCTCGCACGTATTCATTGCTCAAATTTGAGCGCGAAACACCTTCATCATCGGTATTCAAGGTAACGGCAACACCTGCTTGCAAATACAGCCTAAGCGGATGGTCTTGTCCTTTAACACCTAAAATATCATCATTGCTGGACAAGCAAATTTCAATGGGAATGCCCCTTTCCTGCATCATGGCCAAAGTGGCTTGCGGATTTTTTTCCCAAGCAATGGATACACCATGCCCAATACGCAAAGCATGCCCCTTAATAATAGACTGGCTAATGCGCTCACGCATACTTTCTAAAGAAGCTTCGCGCAAACTAAGTTCGCCGGCATGCAGGGCAATGTTGGGCTTATCAAGCTTATTATATAAAAAATCCAACATTGTCATTTGGGCATCAAAATTTTGCAAAGAAAGTGGATGTGACTCGCATTGCACCAAGTTGGTGGCCACAATATCTTTGTCTATTTTCGAGGCCATCAAGTTCACAACAGCCCTTACAAAAAGTTCATAATTGGTCTGGTGACGATACAAATGTGATATGAATTTAACTATAATATCAGGGTTTTCACCCAGCATTGTAATGCCATATTCTTGTTGTAAAATGGCGTCAGTTTTTTCTTTTCTTTGGCGAGCGGCATCTTTTACCGCCGTGGCAAATTCTTCGCTTTGCAAATACGGCAAAACTTTAGCTAAAGTACTTTGCAGGTCATTAAGGTCAAATTGCGCTTCGGGCAAGGCTGCTGATACATTTTCATACAATTTGCTTGGCAAAACATCGTTCATAAATTCCACATAATACACGCCCTGCCCATGGTTACGCGCTATAACACGCGCAAAATGTTCATAGCTTAACATATCGTCGGGAATATGGGCAAAGGTCTCAAAAAAATGATCCGATCCATTGGCAGAATTTTCATAAAACCCACGCATACTTACTATATCAAGAAATGCTTTTAAATCCACCGGCCTTTGCAAAAGCTCTGCCACAGAAATTCGATCAGGTGTTTTTTCTGTATCGGGTGGCAAAACTCTCTGTGCCTGCAGGTCATACAAATACTGATTTTTTGCAGCGTATACCAATATTTCATCCACAAAAAAAGCGCCGGATAAATGGTTATGTAAATCTGCCCCTTTGGGAAATTTATTCATAAACATAATCACGTCAGGTGTATATTCGCGTATTGCATCAAGATGGGCCGCAATGCGCTGTTCTTGTGTAAAACTTGCAGAGCTTTTAGCCACTGCAGAATCAAACATTACAAGACACAGAAATACAGAACAAAGGAGGGAAGCCACAAAGATATGCTTTTTCATTATAATTCTCTTGGTTATATGCTTATAAAGCCTTCTAGCAAAGAAAAAGCATAGTCTAAGCCTTTAAAAAAAGCAAATGGGCGAATATTTCACGCAAATGGCATTTTTTGGGGAAAGAATTTTTTTGGGTGAAAAAAAGTTCTTTCCCCTCCCAATAAAAATTAAAATTATTTACCGCTGCAGCAGCAACCGCCGGATTTAGGCGCGCCGAATAAGGGTTCGCCGCCGCCTTCAAACCAAGACGCTATTTCTGTTTTGGTGGGTACTTTGCCAAGGCTTTTAATTTGCCCGTCAAGCATGACAGCAGGGGTGGACAAAATGCCGGCAGCCATCATTTCTTTTAAGTCTGTTACCTTGGTTACAGTGGTGTTGCAGCCTCTGGCTTCTACCACTTCACGCACCAATTTTTCCACTTCGCTGCACTTGGCACAACCTGGCCCAAAAACTTTAATTTCCATGATTTTTATCTCCTTATTTTTTACAAATATCGCTTTATAAATAGGGGCTTATATAGTTAAATGTCCAACCCACAATGGTAAACATAATCCACAAATAACATAAAAACGCCGCTTGCAATTTCCAAGTCATGATTTGGCGCAAGAGCATAAGTTCCGGCAATGAGGCCGCCACAGAGGACATGCAAAAGGCTAAGGTGGTGCCCAAGGGTAGCCCCTTCATGAGTAAACTTTCCATAACAGGAATAATGCCTGTGACGCTGGAATATAGGGGTATGCCCACCAAAACCGAAGCCGGCACAGACCACCATTCACCGGCGCCCAAGTTTTCGGCAAACCAATTTTCGGGCACAAAACCGTGCAGACCGGCACCAAGCCCCACACCAATAATCACCCACTTCCAAACACGCTTAAATATGGTCATGGTTTCGGCATAGGCAAATTCGTGACGCTCTTTGAGGCTGAGCTTTTTTTCTTCTTGGCCTTCTTGCACAACATATTCAGGCGCATTTTTCATGGCGTCTTGCACAAAGGGCTGCAACCAGCGCTCAGCCTTGATGCTATCCATAACAAAACCGCCCAAAATACCGGCAGACATGCCCACAATCACGTAGATGACGGTGAATTTCCAGCCTAATAGCCCCCACAAAAGCACTATGGCAATTTCATTGATGAGAGGGGAAGTAATAAGAAAAGACATGGTAATGCCCACGGGAATACGCGCCATGGTAAAGCCCAAAAACAAAGGAATGCTTGAACAAGAACAAAATGGCGTTATGGAACCAAATATGGAACCTAAAAAATACCCCACGCCGCGACCTTTGCCGGCCAAATAATCGCGCACTTTTTCTGCATTTAAAGAAGCGCGCAAACAAGCCAAAATATAGATGAGCGCCACCAGCAACAAGAGAATTTTTACGGTATCGTAAAAAAAGAATTGCAATGCAGCGCCTAAGTGTTTTTTGGCATCTAAGCCCATGGCCGCAACAAGAGCAAAAGAAGCGTCTGAAATATTAAGATACACAAGCCACCACACGGCAGCGATCAAGGCAAAAATGCCCGCGTATTTTACATTCCAATTGTTTGTGTTCATGATACAACCTTATAATTTTATACTTGTTGAAATATTGACATAAAAGAAAAAATAAAAGCTTTAACTTCTAACCTTCATTAGCATTAGAGGATTTTGGCATACGCTCAAGCAAAATCCCTTTGCCCACCTGTGCCGCTGCGCGCAAACGCTGGCATTCTGCTGGGTCATTATCACAGCATTTTTCTGTTAAAAACCGTACTATTTCCAGCATAAGAGGAATATTTGCCTTATAGCGCATATAGCGCCCTTCTCTTTCCACTTCTGCTAAACCGCTTTGCACAATGGCCTTTAAATGGAAAGACAGATTTGTCGATGGAATATCAAGCCTTTTAGCAATTTCTCCAGCCACAAGCCCCTGTGGGGCACTGGCTACCAACAGGCGAAAAATGTCCAAACGGTGCTCAGAAGACAGAGCTTCAAAAAGTTTACTGGCGTGCTTCGTTTCCATAAAACAATAATTCAACATCATTTGAACAATGTCAAGGGAAAATTTTTTTTAAATTTAAGTCGCCAAGTTATATCTGAAAATAATTGTGCGAGCTATCGTTAAAAGGAATATCCCATCAAAAAACAGCTTATCCAGGCTTGTTCCAACTCAAACCTTGACGGGTATACACAAAAAAATATAGTATAAACACCTTCCTTTAACGGAAGGTATTTACATTTTTTTACTAGCATGCATTAAGGAGTTTTGCCGTGATATTTAATATGGAAAAAGAGACCATGCCCCGCGAGGACATCGAAGCCTTGCAATTACGTCGTTTACAATTGCTTTGTCAGCGTTTATACGCCAATGTGCCCTTTTACCGTAAGCGCTTTGACGAATTAGGTATCACTCCGGCAGATATAACTTCTTTAAAAGACCTTGCTTCTTTACCCTTTACCGAAAAGCAAGATATGCGCAATAATTATCCTTATGGTCTTTTTGCCATGCCCAAGGAAAGCATTGTACGCATACACGCATCCAGCGGTACCACAGGCAAAGCCACTGTAGTTGGGTATACCCAGCGCGACCTTGATAATTGGGCCGAAATGGCCGCTCGCAGTCTTGCTTGCACCGGCGCCACAGCACGCGATTTTGTGCATGTGGCCTATGGATACGGTCTCTTTACCGGTGGCCTTGGCATGCACTATGGTGCAGAAAAACTTGGCGCCACCACCATTCCCGCTTCCGGAGGCGCCACCAAAAGGCAAATCCAGCTCATCCGCGATTTTGGCGCCACTGTGCTTTGCTGCACGCCTTCTTATGCTTTGTATCTTTGGGATGCAGCACAAGATATCGGCATAAACTTCAAAGAATTACCTTTGCGCATCGGTGTTTTTGGCGCTGAGCCTTGGAGCGAAAACATGCGCCAAGAAATAGAACAAAAACTCCACATAGACGCCCTAAATGTCTATGGCCTCTCGGAAATCATGGGCCCCGGTGTGGCCATGGAATGCGTAGAAATGAAGTGCGGCATGCATATTTTTGAAGACCATTTCTTGCCAGAAATCATTGACCCTGTAACCTGCAAGCCTGTGGAACCTGGGCAAGTTGGTGAACTTGTTATCACCACCTTAACTAAGGAAGGTATACCTCTTTTGCGTTACCGCACCCGCGACTTGACCACCATAGACTATACCCCTTGCAAATGCGGACGCACCCATGCTCGCATCGGACGCATTCAAGGGCGTAGCGATGATATGCTTATTATTCGCGGTGTGAATGTGTTCCCACAACAAATAGAAAGCATCTTGCTTGAATGCGAAGGCACAGCTCCACACTATCAGATCATTGTCACACGTGACAATAATCTTGACCATGTGGAAGTTAGAGTAGAAATAGCGGAAGGAAACTTTGCCGACGAAATCCGCAAATTACAAAACACAGAGTCACGCTTGCAAAAAACTATTAAAGAATTTCTTGGCGTTTCTGTAAAAGTGCGCTTGGTAGAGCCACGCTCTATACAACGTTCAGAAGGCAAAGCCCAACGCATTGTAGACTTGCGCACCGATAATCATTAAAAAGCTTTACAAGACTCCACACTGAGTGTGGAGTCTTGACAGACTGCTTACAAAACCCGCATTATAAAAATACTTTGTAATGTCTTGACGAAAAGTTCAAAACGTGAACTTTCAAGCCTTAGAAACGCTGTGTTAATAGCAATTTTTGAGAACCTTAGATGCGGCAAAATTTATATTTCAAAGATAACA
>CAYJGS010000084.1:0-9519 GCA_964369505.1 uncultured Desulfovibrionaceae bacterium
AAATAAAAAATAAAAAATAAAAAATAAAAAATAAAAAATAAAAAATAAAAAATAAAAAATAAGGAAAAATATGAGCAATATAGCGCAAAAGATACAAGAAGTTAAAGCTCAGCTTGGGGAGAAGGTGTGTATAGTTGGGCATCATTATCAAGCAGAAGATGTGATAAGGCATTGTGATATAAAAGGTGATTCTTTGGAATTGGCGCGCAAGGTGGCGGATGTGACTGCGCCGCACATTATTTTTTGCGGTGTGTTTTTTATGGCAGAATCGGCAGCATTGCTTGCGCGTGAAGGGCAAAGTATTTACATTCCCGATGCAGGTGCCAATTGTGTTATGTCACAAATGACTCCGGCTCCCTTGCTTGAGAAAATTCTCACAAGTTTAGTCCAAGCAGCTCAAGCCAAGGGCAAAACGATAATTCCTTTAGCATATGTAAATACTTCTTTGGCAGTTAAGGATGTGGTGGGGCGTTTTGGCGGTGCTGTGTGCACATCTGCCAATGCTGCAACCATGCTTAAATGGGCGCTTGGCATTACCGATGTTAACAGCGAGGGTGACCCGAACCGCCAAGTGTTGTTTTTGCCGGATCAAAATCTTGGGCGCAATACGGCAGTGCAGCTTGGGCTTAGTGAAAAAGATTGGCACAGTTTAAATATTCGTAAGCAAGGTGCTTGTCTTGATTTTGAGGCTGTGGAGAAAGCGCGTTTATTGCTTTGGCCTGGTTGTTGTGCCATTCATGCAAAATTTCGCACTGAGCAAGTGGCGGCTGTGCGCGAAAAATACCCTCAATGCTTGGTGGTGGTGCATCCTGAAAGCAGCCCTCAGGTGGTGGATGCTTCTGACGGTGCGGGTTCTACGTCGTATCTTATTGACTATGTTTCAGGCAGTGCCAAGGGCAGCACCATTATTATTGGTACTGAAACAAACCTTGTGCAGCGCTTAAGCGAGCGTTATGCAGATCATTGCACAGTATTACCATTACGCACGGCATATTGCTCAGACATGGCTAAAATTACAGAAGAAAAGCTTTTGCAAAGCCTTATGCGTTTGCACAGTGCTGAAGAGGCAAGGGGCTTTGCCGTAAAAATTCCGCCTGCACAGATGGAGGCAGCGCGTGAATCTCTTGAGCGCATGCTTTATGCTTGCGCTAAAGCTGGAGTATAATTTGCAAGAAAAAGACAGGCTCTATACCCAAATACTCATAGTAGGTTCCGGTCTTGCGGGTTGCACGGCAGCCTTGAGCATGGCTGATGCCGGCCTTGATGTGCTTTTGATTTCGCCGAGTGAAGAGCTTGGCGGTGGCAATTCTGAATTGGCGCAAGGCGGTATTATTTATAAGGCAGACCAAGCCAATGATAAGGAAGTTTTGGCCAAGGATATATGCGTAGCTGGGCATAATTATAATTATTCTGCTGCAGTAGAGCATCTTTGCGAAGAAGGGCCAAAGGCTGTGGATTCTATTCTGATAGAACGTCTGCAAGTGTCTTTTGATAAAAATGCCGATGGTTCTTGGCATCTTACGCGAGAAGGCGGCCATGCCGTGCCGCGCATTTTGCACTGCGCTGATTATACCGGTGCCAGTATAATGCAGGCTTTGACTAAAGCTGTGGCAAATCATCCGCGTATTACTTTTAAGCCCGGTTGCCAGGCTATTGATTTGCTTACCAGTCGGCACCATGGACGCAATTCGGATTATCGTTATCAGGTGGAGAACCGTTGCGTGGGTGTGTATGCGTATAATGTAAATCTTGGTGGGCCGCAGACCATATTGGCAGATTATACGGTGCTTGCCAGTGGTGGTGTGGGTAATATCTTTTTGCACTCTACCAATTCCACACAATGTGTGGGTTCTGCCATATCCATGGCCAACAGGGCGCAAATTGCCCTTGCCAATGTGGAATTTATGCAATTTCATCCCACGGCTTTATATAGCAAAAAGCATCATAAGCGTGATCTTATTACCGAAGCCATGCGCGGTGAGGGCGCACGTTTGCTTGGTAGTGATGGCAAGGCCTTTATGCAAGAATATGATGCGCGTGGTGATTTAGCGCCGCGTGATATTGTTTCTCAGGCTATGGTCACAGAAATGTTGCGCAAAGATGAGGTGTGTTTGTATTTAGATGCCAGTGCCATAGATGTGGACCTTACAACGCGCTTTCCCACAGTATTTAAAAGTTGCTTAGATATAGGCATTGATATTCGCAAAGATCCCATACCTGTGGTGCCGGCAGCGCATTATTTTTGCGGTGGTATTCTTGCAGACAGCCGTGGGCGTACCGAGCTGTATGGCTTATACGCCATTGGCGAATGCGCATGCACAGGTTTGCACGGTGCCAATCGCCTGGCCAGTTCTTCTTTGTTAGAAGCGCTCACTTGGGGTTATAGTGCGGCTAAGGATATAGTTACACGTAGTAAGTATAAAGATTCATTGCCAGAAGGTTTGCGCAAGGCCATTCCCAATTGGGATCCCATGGGCAATGAACAAAATGATGATCCGGCACTCATTGCGCAGGATTGGGCCAATATTCGCCATACCATGTGGAACTATGTGGGGATTTCTCGTTCGTCTGCTCGTTTGCGGCGTGCATTCCAAGATTTACGCGAGCTTTCGCGCCATATTCACGACTTTTATAAGCGCACTCAAATTACGCCTTCTCTCATAAATCTTTTTCACGGGGCGCATACAGCCTATGTTATAACGCAAGCTGCCCTGCGCAATAAGCAAAGCCAAGGGTGCCATTATAGGGAAGATGCCAGAAAGTAGGGAATATTACTTCTATATAAAATAACTAGAGCGCGTTCACATAAACGCCTTTATGTGAACGCGCTAAAAATCTTACCATTTCTTTAGAAGCTCTTCTAGAGCCGCTAAAAACTCGTCCAAATATTCTTCTTCTATGGTTAAAGATGGCACAAGCCGCAAAACCGTATCTTGCGTTAAATTACAAATAAAACCTTGAGCGAGCAGGGCTTGCCAAATATCTTTACCGGGCTTTGTAAGGTCAATGCCTATAAGTAATCCAAGCCCGCGCACTTCTTTAATGGTTCCCGGCAAGCGCTTGCCAAGTTCACGAGCTTTTTGCATAAAGTTATTGCCAATGTGTTCTGCTCTTGCGGCTAAATCATCGCGCAGCATAATTTCAACGCATGTATCCGCCACGGCAGCCACCAGGGCATTGCCGCCAAAGGTGGTGGCATGGCTGCCCACGGCAAAGCCTTGGCTTACAGCATCGGTGGTTAAGATAGCACCCATGGGCAAACCATTGGCAAGCGCTTTGGCAGAGCTTATAATGTCGGGTGTAACATCAAAGTGCTGGAAGCCCCAAAATTTACCGGTGCGGCAAAGGCCTGTTTGTACTTCGTCAATCATGAACAAAATATCTTTTTCGCGGCAAAGGTTTTCAATATCTTTTATATATTCTGCGCTCATGGGGCGCACGCCCCCTTCGCCTTGCACCACTTCAAACATAATGCCGGCAGTTTGCGGGCCAATGGCATCACGCAAGGCTTGCATATCTCCCCATTCTATTTTTGTAAAACCTTGGGGCAGGGGGGCAAATCCGTCCACAAAGCGCTCGCCACCTGTGGCTGTGACCGCGGCAAGGGTGCGTCCGTGGAAACAGCCTGTGAGGGTGATAATTTCATGGGCATCACGGTTTTTCACGCGCTGCATATAGCGGCGTGCCAATTTTATGAGAGCTTCGTTGGCTTCTGCACCGGAATTGCAGAAAAAAACTTTATCCATATGGCAGGTAGAGAGCAATTTTTTAGCCAGCGCAAGTTGTTCTTCTTGGTAAAATAAATTGCTTACATGCCAAAGTTTTTGAGCTTGTCTGCTCAGGCAATCGGCCAGTTCGGGATTGCAATGCCCCAAGGATGTGACGGCAATGCCTGCCAAGAAATCTTTATATTCCTTGCCATCCACATCCCACACAAGCGAACCTTCGCCTCGAATAATAGAGAGAGGATAGCGCCCATAGGTGCGGCAAAGAAGTTGTTCTTCTTGTTCTTGTAATTGCTTAAAAGCTGCTGAAGTACCAAGTTCTGTGTGCATATATTCCCCACTGTGTAATAAAGTAGTAGTGTTATCTGTGCCTTATCAGCCTGTTGGAAAAGTCGTTTCAAACAAAATTTTTTTTAAAACAAACCAAAATTTTCGTTCTTCTCAGGCAGTTCAAAAAGTGTAAGATGCAAGAAAAATTGCTTTTTTTTTACATCTTGTTATATGTCAGATTGCGCTTTTAAAGCTTCGGTCTGACTGTGCGTTGTAAGGGCTTCTACCAAGGATTCGATTTCACCTTCCATAATTTTTTCCAAAGAATACAGGGTCAAATTGATACGGTGATCTGTGCAGCGCCCTTGCGGGAAATTATAGGTGCGGATACGCTCTGAGCGGTCACCGGAGCCCACTTGCGCTTTGCGGTCGGCAGACATGGCTGAATTTTGCCTTTCTTGTTCTGCTTGTAAAATGCGCGAAGCAAGCACCTTCATGGCACTGGCTTTATTTTTATGCTGGCTTTTTTCGTCTTGGCACGTCACCACTGTATTGGTGGGCAAGTGTGTAATGCGCACAGCGGATTCGGTTTTATTTACGTGTTGCCCTCCGGCACCGGAAGCGCGGTACACGTCTATGCGCAAATCATCGGGGCGTATATTCACATCCACTTCATCGGCTTCGGCCATAACGGCCACAGTGGCTGCAGAAGTGTGGATACGCCCTTGAGTTTCTGTGGCGGGCACGCGTTGCACACGGTGGGTGCCCGCTTCAAATTTCAAGTGGCTATATACACGCTCACCGGTAATCAGGCAGATAACTTCTTTTAAGCCACCGGTATCAGAAGGTGATTCGCTCATAAGCTCTACCTTCCAGCCCTTTACTTCGGCAAAGCGTGAATACATGCGGAAAAGATCGCCCGCAAAAAGAGCCGCTTCTTCGCCGCCCGTGCCGGCGCGTATTTCCAAGATGGTGTTTTTATGATCAAGCGGGTCCTTTGGCAAAAGCAAAATCTTTAATTCGTGCTCAATGTGTGGCAAACGCTCATCGGCGGCGGCTATTTCTTCTTCAGCCATGGCGCGCATATCGGCATCGCTGTCATTGAGCAAAACTTTATTTTCTTCTTTTTGCTCACAAAGGGTGCGGTGTTCGCGAAAAAGTTCTACCACATCACGCAAATCTGCATGCGCCTTGGTTATTTTCCGATAACGCTCTTGATCTTGAAATATATCCGGGTCGGCCAATTCCGTTTCTAATTCTATATATTTTTTTTCAAGGCCTTCTAGTTTGGCAAACATAATATGTCCTTTTATATTAAATCATAGGTTTATACGTTGCGGGTCTTACTCTTTCTGGCGCGTCATCACCTAAGGCTTTGTGCAAAGCCACCACGGCCACTTCAAGCTGGTCATAGTCAGGTTCATACGTCGTAAGCTTTTGCAAAACAAGCCCTGGGGCACGTAGCGTTTTTCCTAAAAATCCGTCACCCATGCGGGCTGCTGCGTGTATGAGTTCATAAGCCAAAGCGCTTATGGGTATCATGAGCAAAAGCTTAAACACTATGGTCACGGCATGTTTTTCCAAAAAACCTTCCGGCGTCCAAAGCATGAGCATAAGCGGCACAAGCACTGTGTGCAAAAGTATAGAAATGGTAATAACAAAAAGCAAAAATGTGGTGCCGCAACGCGGGTGCAAACGACTCATGCGCATGGCCTCGGTGGCGGTGACTTCGCCCCCATCTTCAAAGGCATGGATAACTTTGTGCTCTGCTCCGTGATATTGAAAAACACGGCGAATATCCGGCAACAACGATATGGCAAGAATATATCCCACAAAAATACCGCATTTAAAAAGCCCGTCCCAAAGATGAAAACTCACTCCTTGTACATCGCCGCCCAAATTAAGCCACTGCATGCCAATGGACATAAGGTGCGGCACTATGACAAAAAGCACAATGGCAAGCCCAAGCGCCATACACATGGTGAGCACAAGTTGCCAAGTTTCAAGCTTTTCTTCTTCGCCTTCGGCGGCTTGCTCTGCTGAACGGTTCAACGCCTTGATACCATTAACCAAGGTTTCAATAAGCACAGGAAAACCGCGCACAAAGGGTTTTTTCAAAAAGGCTCGCTTTGTCAGAGAAAACCATGGGCGCTGCTCAGCCACTATACTGCCATCGGCATGGCGCACCGCCAAAGCATATACACCGCCATGGCGCATCATAATGCCTTCCATAACAGCTTGCCCACCCACTAAGGGGCACCCATTATTTGCCAGTGCTGTGACGGCACCACGCCATAGTTGCGCAATATTCATAATTTGAAACCTCTACACAATTACTTCTATAATAATCATGTTGTTATATGTATAGCTGTTATGTTTGTAGCGTGTATTTATAACAGAGCTTTGTGCAGTTTTAAAAAAACACAAAGACCTCCCCAGACTAAATCCGGGGAGGCGAAATAACGTTTTCTTTGCAATAAAATACTAATTTTTTTCAAATTTAGCGTATTTTTTGCGGAAGCGGTCAATGCGACCAGCTGTATCCAAAAAGCGTTGTTTTCCGGTGTAGTACGGATGGCATGCAGAGCATACTTCCACATGCACTTGTTCGCCCTTGGTGGACAAAACTTCTTCTTTGTAGCCACATGCACAAGAGATGGTGGCTTTGTACGTTTTTGGGTGCGTATCTTTTTTCATTTTTCTTTACCTCGCAATATAAAGGGGTCGTAAGAAATATCCCTTTTTCCTTTCCTTGGCAAGGATAAAAAGGCTTATTTTTAAATTTTATTTTTTTACCGCTGTGCAGGCACAAAAAGTATTGTACCTTCAGCACAAAAAACGCTATGCCCTGCCCATGGGAAACACAAAAAAAACAAAAGTCCGTGCCGATCAATTGGTATTTGAACAAGGCCTTGCCGAAAGCCGCGAGCAAGCCAAGCGCCTTATCATGGCCGCGCAAGTATATATTCATGATCAAAACGCGCCGGAAGCATTGCCTTTGCGTCATTTGCTCGTAGAAAAACCGGGGCATAATTATGCGGCTGATACCATATTCACCCTTGCGGCCAAAGAACGTTTTGTCAGCCGTGGGGCGTATAAATTACTCACAGCCATTGAGCATTTTTCTTTGGATGTGCATGATTTCATATGCCTTGATGCGGGAGCTTCCACAGGCGGCTTTACCGATTGTCTTTTACAGCATGGTGCAGCAAAAGTCTATGCCGTAGATGTGGGCTATGGACAATTGCACGAAAAATTGCGCCAAGATCCGCGTGTTATTAACTTAGAAAAAACCAATATGCGCACCGCACCGCTTTCGCTTATTCCTGAAAAAGTGCACTTGGTGGTGGCTGATGTTTCTTTTATTTCCTTAACACTTGTGCTGCCGGCGTGCATGCAATGGCTTGCAGATGGCGGTAAAGTGTTGGCACTTATTAAGCCGCAATTTGAAGTGGGCCCGCACCAAACCCATAAGGGTGTTGTGCGCGATGAACATGCCCGCCAAGAAGCCATAGCAAAGGTGCAAACATTTTGCGCAGAAAACTTGAGTTTATGTTGTGAAGGCTTGGTGCCATCTGCCATATTGGGGCCTAAGGGGAATCAGGAATATTTGGCTTTATTTTCACGAAATATTAGCTAAAACTTTACTTGCCAGCGTTTCGTCAGCATTAAGAGCAAGAGCGCGTTTGGCATATTCTTCTGCTTCTGCGTTTTTTCCCCAAAGCGCATACATAGAGGCCATGCGCGCAAGAGTTTTGGGATGTTCTCCAAATTGATGTAAAGCCATTTGAAAAATTTTTTCTGCGCCCGCAAACTCTTCACAGCGCAAATGGGCATTGATGGCCAAAGTATAGAACGTTCTTTCTTTTGGGTGGCTTTGTAGGGCTCTTGTAAAAACTTGGGCGGCATCGGCATATTGTTGCGCATCCAAAAGCACTTGCCCCACATGTTCAATGACATGTGTTTGTAAAGCAAATTCTTTGGCCGCACGCTGTAAAAAGGAATTTCCCGTACCCCACTGCCCTGTGGCATAGGCTTGCTCTGCCTTTTGCAAAAGCCCTTGCAAACGTTTTTGCGCCAAGGCTTTTTGTTGTTCGGCACTTAAGCCTTGTTGTTCCACAATGATTTTAGAAAATTCACGCAAAACTGTGGCCAGCCCACCTTCTTTACCATGGCTGTAGAGTAAACTTTTGGGAGTGCCTGTAGTTTGTGGGTCCAGTAACATTTGTATAAAGGGCATGCGCTCAATTTCTTGTAATAAAGCATTGATATGCTGCTCAGCCACTCTTTGCAGCGGTATTTGCAAAAGATTACCCGCTGTGCGCACAGCTAAAGATAAAGACTCAAGGGCAGCCGCCACATCTTCTTTTTGCAAATATCCCTTGGTTCGGGCTATGTGTTCGCGTAATTCTTTGGGCAGTTTGGCTAAGCTCATAAGCGCTATGTACTCCAACATTTTTGTGCAATACAGCGTTCTTTTTCTAAAATATTTCGCGCTGCTTCTGGCATGAGCAAGCGCACATTGCCACCACGCAACCAGCGATCGCGCACAAAAGAAGCGCTGATTTCTAAATGTGGTAAGGGCATATAGATAAAACGCCCTCCTTCCGGCAAATAAGCTCTTGGCCATTGCAAATTATTTTTAGAATCTTGAGGTTCACAAGGCAATTCTATATGCGCATGGGGCCATTGTTTTTGCACGGTGTCTAAAAACACATGCTCGCGCCCAGAAACACGCGGCACCACACCAAAATCTGCCAATTGAGGCAATTCACGCCAACGGTGCCAATGGGGCAATTGGTTAAAAGCCTCATCCCCCAAAATAAATAATGGCCTGTGCTTGGGGTGTAATGCTGCATAGGCTTGCAAGGTATCCCATGTATACGAAGGTCCCATGCGTTCAGCTTCTAAGGTGTTTACACAAAGTCTTGCGTCCACATCTTGTATGGATGCCTTAAGCATGGCCACACGCAAATCAAAGGGCAAAAAATTTTCAGCATCCTTATGGGGCGGCGTGGCGCAAGGAATAAAATCCACACGTTCCAGTGGCTTCGGCAAATGTGGGCATTCCAAAGCTTCCACGGCCAAGCGAATATGCCCCACATGCACAGGGTTAAAACTGCCCCCAAGAATGCCTATATACATGTATAACCCGCCATATGCAGCGCCTTGCTAATACCAAAGCTTTCTCAAATCCGCATCTGTATAGCCATAGCGTGATTTCATGCACATGGTAAAATACGTATCCCATTCGCGCCCGTTGGAATTGTGCGGAGGATCGGTCATTTCTGTGGCGTCTTTTTCGCAATTTTGTTGTGCTTCAAGAATTAACATTTCTTCGTAGGTATATTCTTTTTTGGGGCCACAAGCTGCAAGTGCCATGAGTAAAAGTATGAGCAAGGGAAAAAAGTATTTATGCATAATGTCTCCAAATCATTATATAAAATTTAGTTTTTTGTGAGTTCTTTTTGCACATCCATATTTTTACCCGTATTATAACCTGTAATGAGCGCTATGGCCACAA
>CAYJGS010000085.1:0-747 GCA_964369505.1 uncultured Desulfovibrionaceae bacterium
GGACGTGCGACCAAGCACCATCTATATAAAGGAGAAAAGTATGAGTCAAAAAGAACCTATGCATGCCACAGAAAGCGCCGAAGGCCTGGCCAGCGAGGGTAAGTTGGATGCATCAGTTGCTGAGCAAATACAAGATAAGGTAGATGTTTCAGAAATTGTTGCAAAATACGATAAAGAAGCCACATATAGGCAATTGAAAGGGCACATGGATCTTTTTATAAAAGTGCTCTGTATAGCTTTTTCCTGTTTTCATTTATATACAGCTGCTTTTGGTTCTTTTGCGCCACAAATCCAACGTTCGATTCACCTTGGTTTTGTGCTTACTTTAGTATATCTTTTATATCCTGCTCGTAGCAAAGACTCCTTGAATACTTTGCCCATTGCTGATGTTTTTTTGGCCATTATGGGAGCGCTTGTTAGCGGATATATTGTCTATAATTACGATATTATAGTGTTAGATGCCGGCCCACCAACAGATATGGACTTGATTTTTGGTTTTATGACCATTGTTTTGGTGTTAGAAGCCACACGACGTATTGTTGGCTTGCCCATTGCATTGGTGGCCTTTATCTTTTTGATTTATGCTATGTATGGCAATTATATTCCAGGGCTTTTGGGGCATAAAGGTTTTAGTATATCGCGTATAGTAGGGCATATGTATCTGACCACTGAAGGGATTTTGGGTATGCCGCTTGGGGTTTCGGCCTCCTTTGTGTTTTTATTTGTTCTTTTTGGTGCTTTTTTACA
>CAYJGS010000085.1:757-9229 GCA_964369505.1 uncultured Desulfovibrionaceae bacterium
ATTGACTTAGCACTTGGCGCTGCCGGACAATATGTGGGCGGCCCTGCAAAAGTGGCAGTGCTCGCCAGTGGTTTTTTTGGTACGATTTCTGGGAGTTCTGTTGCCAATACTGTTTCAACGGGCACATTTACCATTCCACTCATGAAGAGTGTTGGTTACCGCAGTCATTTTGCCGGTGCTGTTGAAGCCGCTTCTTCTACCGGCGGGCAGATTATGCCCCCCATTATGGGCGCTGCAGCTTTTATTATGGCGCAATTTTTGGGCGTGAGTTATTTTGAAATTGCTAAAACTGCTATTATTCCTGCGGTATTATATTATCTTGCTGTGGGCTTTATGGTGCATATGGAAGCTAAACGCCTTGGCTTGAAAGGCATACCCAAGGAACGTTTGCCTGTGACCATGCAAGTTTTGCGTGAAGGCGGTTATTTGCTCGTTCCCATATTTGTGCTTATTTATTTGCTCATGCAAGGTTATACACCTTTAAAATCAGCGTATTATTGTATTGTGACCACTGTGGTTATTTCTGTGCTTGCCAATAACTGGAGAGTATATAAAGGTGTGCATGATTCAGGAATGAGCATGGGAGCCGCCCTTAAACAGTGCAATATACTTAATGTAAAAGGTGTTTTGGTTGCCATGGAAAATGGCGCACGCTTAGCCCTTGGTGTGGCTGCAGCTTGTGCTTGTACAGGTATTGTTATTGGTGTTGTGACTTTAACAGGTATGGGGCTTAAGCTTGCCAATGCCATTGTGGCGCTTTCTGCCGGAAGTTTTATGCTCACACTGATCTTTACCATGTTTGCTTCCATTATTCTTGGCATGGGGCTTCCCACCACTGCTAAATACATAGTACTTGCTACCATCGCCGCTCCGGCCATTATGAGTTATGGCGTGCCGGCCATGGCAGCGCATTTATTCATTATGTATTTTGGAATATTAGCAGACTTGACGCCGCCTGTGGCCTTGGCTGCCTATGCAGCTGCGGGTATTGGCCAAGCAGATCCCAATAAAACAGGATTTACGGCTGTGAAGCTAGCCTTTGCCGGCTTCTTGATTCCGTATATTTTCTGCTATAATCCCGGCTTGCTCATGATTGGTGCTACAGGAGGCGAAGTGGTCTTTTATGTGGTCACGGCGGCTTTTGGCATTATGTCTTTGTCATTTGCCAATGTGGGATATTGGTTGCGTAATCTGCATATTTGGGAGCGTTTATTGCTTGCTGGAGCAGCCATTGCTTTGATTATTCCTGATTTGCTAACGGATATTGCCGGAGCTGTTGTGCTGGTTTTTGTATATGCTTTGCAAAAAATGATGCCTAAAGATCCTAAGAAACCTTTGGAGGCTGCAGCATAAATACGTTTTAAGCTTTAATCTGCATAAAAAAAAGGAGAATATACTGCATATTCTCCTTTTTTTGTGTATTAAGCTATTGACAAAATGGCTTTTTGATAATAGTATCCATTAATAAGCACTTCTGCATAATTATTTTTGGGTGATTTTTTGAGTATAATTTTACATTTGTCACCATATCAAAAATCAACAGAGCAGAAGTAAAGGCGCAAAAATCAATCGTGTAACGAACAAGCAACGCTCGCCCTACCCTTGGTTTTTGGTCGCATTGACTTGCGTTAATGCTTCAATGCCTTCGCGCAATAACTTGCGCAACTGCCTTAAGAGATGGAGGAAATATGAGCCAAACTCGTATGACAAGACAACGTGCCGTTATTTTACAAGAACTGCGTAAGACGGACACGCATCCCACAGCGGATGAAATTTATGGCATGGTTCGTGAGTTATTACCACGTATTAGCTTGGGAACTGTATATAGGAATTTAGACTTTTTGGCTGAAACAGGTAAAATTTTAAAGCTTGAATCAGCAGGTACTATCATGCGCTTTGACGGTGATATTTCATGGCATCAGCATGTACGTTGCACGCATTGTGGTAAGGTGGGTGATGTCATGCAGCCACACCAAGTTCCTGATGTTAATGGGCTGCAAGTGAAGGGATTTACTTTAACCGCTGCCCGAATTGAATATGATGGAGTGTGTGAGCATTGTGCGCAAAGTTCACAATAATTGTTTTTTTATTCAATATATATGCTCGATGGAACTTGGTGCCATCGAGCATTTTTTTTAACGTCACACAAAAATTATTTCTTTGTAAAAGTCCAAACGCCTTCCCAATTTTCCGGTGTTTCTTCAAGAAGATGCTCGCTGCGCTCTGCATAGAGCGTATAGAGAATACTGTCTGGGAAAGCATGGTGTAGTTTGGCAAAGCCTTCTTTTGCTGTAGCAAAGTCGCCTTTTTTGTAGGCTTCTTTAGCTTGCAAGAAATCTTGAATTTCAGCATGCCTAGCCTTGGCCTCTTCTTGATCAATGGGGGCGCAGATTTCCACAGGTTCGTTTTTGCCTTTAACGCGAATGGCGTCTAGGGGGAGAAAGTAAGGTATTTCTTCGGGGGGAAGGCCGTCTTCGCCTCGGGCAAAAGCTTCGCAATAATCGGCTGTTATCTGACTTGTAACAACGCCAAAACCATATACGGGGCAGAGGCCTTCAAGGCGCGAAGCTAAGTTTACGGTATCACCTATACAGGTATAATCTAAAAGTTCAGCACTGCCCATGTTGCCCACATACACTTTACCTGTGTGTACACCGGCACCCATTTTTATGGTAATATTTAAGTCTTCTTTCAGTTCTTTATTCAGCTCTATGAGGGCTTCTTGCATAAGCATGGCACTGCGAATAGCACACAGCTCATGGCGCGGAACGTCCAGAGGTGCATTCCAAAAAGCCATAATGGCATCGCCAATAAATTTATCTAATGTTCCGCTATTATTACGAATAATAGATGTCATAGGTGTGAAATATCTGTTAAGAGCTCCCACAACTTGATCCGGGCTGAGGCCTTCAGACATGGTGGTAAAGCCGCGAATATCTGTAAACATAAGTGTAGCAATTCTTTCTTCACCGGCAAGCACGGCTTCGCCTCTGTCCACAATGCGGGCCACCATATCGGGGGCAATGTATCGGCTAAAGGCATTACGCAGGGTGCGTTTTTGTTGGGCTTCTTGCCAAAAACGTACTGCAAGCAATACTATGGCAAGAGCTGTTACAGTAAGCAATGTATACAGTGGTGATATATAAATTCCTTTTTGGAAAATAGACCAACTGCCCCATAAAGAACCGCTCACGAGCATGAGTAATATGGGCAAATATACACTGGCTGCGGCTATGCCAAAAATGGTGGTGCCGAGCAAGCCCACAAGGCCAATACTGGCAATTTGTGCACCGGGAATCCAAGAAGGCATGATAATGTGCCTTTTGCTTAAAATAGCGTCAATAACAGTGGTGTGCACCTCTGCCCCTGGATACACAGAATCAAAGGGGGTAGCGCGAATATCTAAAAGGCCTGGGGCGGATGTTCCTACTATAAAAACACGCCCTTGTAGTTCTTCTGCCGGAATTTTTCTGTTTAAAATATCTGCCGCCCTGAATGTGGGATAATAACCACGTGGCCCACGGAAAGGCACCATAAAACGTCCGTCGGGTGTTACGGGAACGGTATATTTACCAAAACGCAAAGCCTCAAGGCCATCGGGGCCTCCCACAAGCATAAGGGTATTTATACCCATACCACGCATGAGTGAGCGCAAAGATAGAGAAATAAATATACGTCCGTCCGATTGGATTATAAGTGGTACAGAGCGGATAATGCCGTCAGAATCCGGTGCCACATTTAGGCTTCCCATGGGAGCTACTTTGCGTAATTCGGGAAGGGGTAAAGTGGCACTTGGTGCTTTAAGAAGAAATTGACGAGGGTTTTTTCCATTGGGTAGCAGGCGATCCACAATGCCTTCCGTGACGGGTAAATCTCTGGGCAGGGGAATAGTTTCGCCGACAAAGCGAGTGTAAGCACCCAAGACAGTAGGAGTTTGTGCTACTATAGATGCTAATATGAGGTCATTATCTTGTAAATTTGTGGGTATAGAATCCAAAGGAATATTAATATCAAAATGTCGTTTAAAGGAATTTTGGATATTCTTCATGGACGTTGAGTCTGGTTCGGCCAGAAGTATGTCAAGCCCTATGGAAGCAGCGCCTGATTCTGTAAGAATGGAAACAAGTTTGGCCACCAGATGGCGTGGCCATGGCCATTGGCCAAATTCTTGGAGGCTTTGTTCATCAAGGTCAATGAGAGCCGGTGTGGGAGAGGGAGTGCCCCCGCCATTGGCGCGTAGGAAAATATCATAAATAAGTCTGTCGCTTTGTTGTAATATTCCGGGCTGGACTACATATAAAACCATCATGACGCAACAGAGAAATGTTCCGGCTATAAAACGCAAGCCTTTACCGCGCAATAAACGTAAGCTTTTTTCCCTCATGACTATTTTTCCCTAAACGCGCGTTGCTGTGCTTTGAACAAGGGTTTGAGCAGGTAGTCAAGAATGGTTTTTTTACCGGTAAGAATATCCACTTCTGCCATCATACCGGCAATAACGGGTAATTCTTGGCCGCTGTGTGCCAAGGTGGCGCTGTTGGTGCGCACCTTTACTCTATAAAACGTATCACCTTGTTGATTTTGTAGTGTATCAGCACTGATGGCCTCTACCATGGCATCCATGCCGCCATATACAGAAAAATCATACGCTGTCAGGCGCACATGTGCCTTTTGCCCCGGATAAACAAAAGCTATGTCTGCAGGGCTGAATTTGGCTTCGATAATGAGCGAATCCCCAAGGGGCACCACTTCCATGACCGTGGCGCCGGGTGCTACTACTCCCCCCACTGTGTTGGCGTAAATAGCTTTAACAATACCGCGCACGGGCGAGCGCATTTCGGTGCGCTTTACCCTATCACCGCCGGCGCTTAAAAGTTCGCGCAGAGAGAGCAGTTGTATTTGTACTTCGTTAAGTTCTTCTCTATATTGAGTGTTAAGCTCTGCTTTATGTAAGCGCATGCGCTCTTCTGCCTCTTTGGCTATGGCTTCAAGTCGCGGAATAGAATGCTCAAGGCTTGCCAATTCGGTTTTTACCGATTGTAGGCGTTGTTCGATATCTAAAAATTCCAATTCAGAATAGGCTTTAGCTTTAAGAGCAGGCAAGGCTAAAGCTCTTTGTTTTTCTATGAGTTGAAGGCCCGTAAGTGATTGCTTTTTTACTTCTTTAAGTTCGTCTGCTTCGCGTTGGCTGGATTCTTTTTGCAATTGTAAGACTTGTAATTCGGCGTCATTTTTTTCTTTTGCGGCCTGCAATAATTTATTTTGTCTGCTCACAAGTTCAGTATCTTCAAGCACTTTTGCAGAATATTTAGGCTCAGTATCGGTGATAAGCGCTTCTAGGCGAGCAATGCTTGCTTCGTATTCAAGGCTGCGGATGAGCGCCTCGCGGTATTGACTGCCGGCACTTTCATTGTCAATGCGCATAACAATTTGATTTTTTTGTACTTGTTCGCCTTCTCGCACCGATATTTCGTTGACAATACCGCCTTCGAGGTTTTGAATAAGTTGTACTCTTTGTGAGGGCACCACCTGACCAATGCCGCGGGCCATTTGGTCAATTTCTGCAAAACCAGCCCAAATAAGTAAAATGGCAAGGGCAAAAAAACTTCCCCAAACAAGTCTAATAGAGGTTTTTTCCACGTTTTTTTCGTGAAAATCCGGAGAAAAAGGCGCGCATACACGCAAGAGTTTTTGCCAAAGAGTTGGCTTTGTCTGTTCTTGCATTGCGGGCAATATTTTGGGGCTGTCTTTCATAAGCTCTTTCTTATTGCGTGATTTTTTTTACGGCATCTTGAACAGTACCTTCCCAAACAATAAGGCCTTTATCAAGAGCCACAACTTTATTAACAAGTTGCAACATGGTGGCTTTATGGGTGAAAAGAATGACAGTTTTATCTACTAAAATGGGGGCTAATCTTTGCACAAGCCTTTGTTCGGAGGCTCCGTCGATTTGTGCTGCTGGTTCGTCTAAAATAAGTGTGTGCGGGTTACCAAGTAAAGCCCTTGCTAAGGCTACAGATTGAGCTTGACCGCCGGAAAGGCCGGTGCCCCGTTCGCCAATGGGCATATCGAGCCCCAGGGGATGGTCGGCAGTAAATTCAAGCACGCCGGCAAGGTGCGCTGCATTAAGAACTTCTTCTTCCGGGCATGGGCTTTCAAAAGGCCAAGCCATGGCAATATTTTGTCTGATGGTGCCGCGAAAAATACGAATATCTTGGGGTAAAAAACCCACAGAATTTCTAAAAGGACGCATGGGCATATCTTTCATATCAAGTCTACCAAGCATAATGCGCCCTTCGGTGGGTTGGTATAAACCTGAAAAAAGCCGCGCCAAGGTGGATTTTCCTGAGCCTGTGGCTCCAATAAATCCCACTTTTGCTCCAGGGTGAAAAATAAAATTGATGTCGCGTAAAGCCATGGTTTGCACATGGGTTGTGGGGTAGGAAAAGGCTACTTTTTCAAAACGAATGGGCACAGCAGTACTGCCATCGGGCATATGGGTATTTAAGCTTTCGTGGCAGGCGTTTTCGCTTGGCAAATGGAGTAGGGCGTCTAATTCATGCAAAGTCATACGAGTTTTTTGATAATTGGCCAAAATGTTCACAAGCCCATTCATGGGGGCCGCGCATCTACCAAATACTATGACGCAAGCAATAAGCCCGCCTGTGCTCATAAGCCCTTCAGATATACGATATACACCAATAATCACAAGAACTACAGAAAGAATCATGGAAAAAACTACCATGCCATAGCTTGTGATGTTGGTGAGAGCACGGTTTACAACAAGGGCATCGGCACTGTGAGTAACAGCTTGATCCCAATGTTGTAAAAGAGGTCTTTCCATACGAGTTAGGCGAATGGTTTCTAAGCTGCTTACCATTTCTGCAAGAAAGGATTGTTTTTCTGCACCTGTGCGCATTTGTTCCATAGAGCTTTGGCGTAAGGGATTTTGCACAAAATAGGCAAAGCATGCCAAAAGGGGTATGGCTATCACAGGCACAAAACCCATGCTACCGCCAAGATAAAATATAAGCCCTATAAATAAAATAACAAAAGGAAAATCAGCCAAGGCTAAAACAGTATTGGATCCCAGAAAATCTCGTACATATTCAAGTTCACGCACTCTTGCCATAATGGCGCCGATGGAACTTGTGCTGGGATTTTTGTTGAGAGCGTCAAAGCGTACATCCAAAAGGCTTTTCATAAACATGGCTTGCAATTTTATATCGGCATTGCGCCCGGCCACATCTACAAAGCGCATTCTGGCTATGCGCAGACTAAAGTCTAAAATGGCGGCTATGAACATGCCAATGGAAAGAACCCAAAGGCTTTCAAAGGCATTGTTGGGCACAATTCTGTCATAAACATTCATGACAAAAAGAGGCATGGACAAGCTTAAAAGGTTTACCACCACAGAAGCTATTATCACATGACCATAAAGGGGGGTGTACCTTTGTACTACCCCCCAAAACCATGAGTGATGTTTTTTCATGTATAGCCTTCTAAATAACTCAATTTGGAAGGATTGTTAATAAATTGTTCAAAAAATATGCGCTCCAAGGAATACTGTTTTTAAGGAACAGCGTTTTTTGGGTAGCCACCTATTAAGGGGTGGTAAGCGTTGTGCCTTGCATCATTTCTTTTGTATTCACTTGTTCTGGTGTGAAGCTCCAAACAGGGCCATCTGCGGGGGCACCACTCTTAGTTGTCAAAAGAGCGCTGCCGGTCATATTCACTTCTTCCAAAAGTTCACCGGCAAGAGCTAGCATACGATAATTACCAAGCACTGCATCTACTTTTAAAATATTATATTCAACTGCACTGAAAAAGTATTCGCCTTCTGCATCAAGCACAGAAAGTAAATCTTTTTGACCCACATTAAATTGGGTATTGTAATTGCGTTTGGCTTTTTTAGATGATTGAGAAGCCATGTCGTAATATTTGGCTTGATCAGCGGCATTTTTGGTAAAGCTAGATGTAGTAACAAGTTCTTGGTTTATTATATCCATGGTAGAGTGTAAAGCATGACGTAATTCACGCGCTCTGGCAGCTTTGGATTTAAGTTGTGCCACATCACGCCCACCGTTAAAAATATCCCAACGCATATTAAGCATGGCATTCCAGCTTAAACTGGAGGTGTCATCTTCATAAAAATTATCGCTATATTGAGGGCCTGCGTCCACAGATATGCGTGGAGCGAAATTGGAACGCACGACATCTTTATCGGCAACAGCACCGCGAATGGCAGCTAAATCTGCTTGAATTTGATGGTTTTTGCTAACTGCAATGTTGCGCGCTTCGTCTTCGTTGGCATATATACGCTTGGGTTGTACCACAGGCCCAAGGTTTTGCGGTACAGGCTGACCAGTTATTTGCATATATGTGGCATGTGCTGCGGCAAGGCCTTGGGTGTGTTGGCTTAAAGAGGCATTGGCACGGCTGAGTCTGCCACGGACCAAGTCAAGATCGCCT
>CAYJGS010000086.1:0-9115 GCA_964369505.1 uncultured Desulfovibrionaceae bacterium
AGGCGTGCAGATGGAACTTGTTTCCATCTGCATCCTATACGCCGCAGCTCGCGGACATTAACCTGCCCTACCCGAAAAAGGAGGCACGCGCGGTAGCGCGCTTGAGCAGGCAAGGCGTGCAGATGGAACTTGTTTCCATCTGCATCCTATACGCCGCAGCCCGCGGACTAAAAGAACTGCCCCATGGTAAACTCAAAGCGTCCTGCTTGTCTGTTACCATCATAGTCTTCAGACATGGGAATACCATAAGCAATACGCAAATCTCCCATGGGTGAACGCCAACGCAACTCAAGACCTGTGGACCAAGCAATATGGTCATTAATGGCCATATCTTGCCTTGAGTCTATGTTAAAGCCAACGTCCACAAAGGGTACAATGGCAAGCCCTAAATCTTTTTGGAATGTCCAAATATATTCAAGGTTAAGCACGCCCATGCGGTCACCACCAATATGGTCGCGGTATACTGCGTCTCTGGGTGAAAGTGCTGTGTATTCATAACCACGAATGGTATCAATACCACCTACATAGAAGCGTTCAAACACAGGAACAATAGAGCCTTCCATATTTTCAAATACACCACCCAAGCGACCGCGCACGTGGAATACATGGTCTTCGGCCAGACTATAGAAACCTTGCCAGTCAATCATAGACTTCACAAAGTTATCTGTACCGCCAAGGCCGCCACCACCATATTCTGCCCACAGACGGGTAATGGTACCCTTAGTAGGTCTTGTGCGGTCATTGGTAGTATCACGAGTGATACGAGCATTTACAGCACTTGTCCAGTTAATGCCCTTAAAGTCTGTGATAGATCTGGAGGCACCTGGATTTACATCGTATAATTCATAGCGTTCGAGGCGATAGCCAGCACCAATGGTGGTGTATTCGCCCAAAGGATAAGCAATGCGGAAGCTGTCGCCAAGGGTATCTCTGGTAAAGTCGTCCCACACGTCATTTGTATAGTAAAGGTCATTACCTATGAGCAAATCTGTATCAAACAAGCGGGGGTTTGTGAAAGAAAGGGTACCCGATGTGCGGCGCCAAGAAACAAAGCCTTGGAGTTGCAACCAATATCCACGACCAAAGAGGTTACGCTCCATGATAGAGCCTGAAACACCCACATCATAATAGGTTGAATAACCAATACCTGCCATGATAGCACCGGTATTTGTTTCTTTAACCTTAATTTTCAAATCTACTTCTTCATCAATGCCTGTGGGCACAAGTTCCATATCCACAGCTGAGAAGTAACCAAGACGATTTAAACGCTCGTTAGAGCGGCGCATTTTGGCACCGTCATAGATATCGCCGTCGGCAAGACGTAATTCGCGGAAAATAACATTATCGCGAGTTCTGCTATTGCCTTCTACCATTACACGGCGGATGTATACTTTTTGTTTTTTTGTAACAAGATAACCCACGCTTAAAGTTGGTTCGCCACTTTCGTTCTTTAAGATCTTGGTGTCCACCTCGGCAAAGGCATAGCCATAATCTCCATAAAATTGCGAAAGGCGCTTAGCGTCTTCTTGCATAACGGACAAAGAGAAAAATCTTTCATCTTCTTTTTGTTTGTCCATTTCGATAATTTCCATAAGGCGCTCTTCGGTATCAATGAGCTCCCCAGCAAATTTTACTTCATCAATGGTGTAGCGACGGCCTTCGTTTACTTTAAAGGTAATATAGATACCATCACGCTTATATTCTACTTCTGGTGCAGATACTTGAATATCCACAAAACCTTCATTTAAACCAAAGGCAGCAATGGCATTGGAGTCACGCTCAAGATATTCATCTTTAAGCACACCTGTGCCGGTAAACCAAGAAAGAATTGAGCGCGGTTGCAAGGCCATGTAGTCAGAGATATCGTCTTGATCAAGTTCTTTAAGACCTTCAATGATAACATCGCGGATATATAGCTTATTGCCTTCATCCACATCCAACACAAGGCCGGCAGAAAGACCATTATTTTGGCTCACAAGACTGTGCTTTACTTGAGCTAAATAATAGCCTTCTTTACGATATAATTCGGTAACTTTTTGCAAGTCATCGGCCAAAAGTTTTTCGTTCAAAACAGCGCCGGACTTTGTGCTCATGGCTGCTAAGATATCTTCTTCGTCAACCTCATCTGAGCCTCTAACGCTGATGGAGTCGATGCGTGGTTTTTCAACCACAGTAAAAATAAGTACATTTTCGGCAGTAACTGCAGCTCTTACATCGCTGAAATAGCCCATATCCCAAATGCGCTTAATTTCTTCGTTGATGGCGGCAGCGTCCGGCATATCACCCTTACGGATAGAAAGGCGCAACAGCACAACATCTGGATCCATCACTTTCATGCCTGCTACTTGCACGGCAGAAATGGATCCGGCTTTCAGCACACCTTGCGAAATCACAGGCAGTTCAGTACTGCCAGCAGGAGCGGAAGCTGTTTGCACAGCCTTAAGCACTCTATCGGCCAAGTCTTCAGTGGCATTGGCAAGCTCAAGTGAACTTTTCTTTTGCAAGGTCACCACATCCGGCACTTGGTTTGTTACCACAGGTACAACGCGCGAATCCAAGCTAAAGCCATCACCAAGTTGGTTATAAACACCATACACAACGGCGCTGACATTAGCTTCTTTACCAAGTCGACGCGCAACTTGCAAATCCACATTTTCCGTACCTTGTGCGCGCAACAAACGGCGAGCTTCATCTACGGAAAGCACATCAAGCCCCCGCGCAGTAAGCCTTTCGCTCAAAAGTTTAGGCACATCATTGGCCAAATGGCTAAGCCCATCTCCCGCATTCACCTGATACGGTAAGACAAGTACCTTTTGTGCGGCCCCTGCCACACTTGCTCCCAGCACAAAACAGACCAAAAGCACAAAACTAAGCACATGTTTTTTCATACAAAACTCCCGCACGAAGCTCCAAAGTTCGCCCCATACTTGCTGCCAATTCATTATTATGGGTTACGACCACCAAGGTCATTCCAAGCTCACGATTTAACTCCAAAAGTAGCTCACCAACGCTATTTCCGGATTGTGTATCTAAATTTCCTGTAGGCTCATCAGCCAAAAGCACACGCGGATGCATAAGTACTGCCCTTGCTATGGCCGCCCTTTGGCGTTCTCCACCAGAAAGCGTTGTGACCTTATGCTCAAGCCGTGTTGCCAATCCCACTCTCTCTAGCATGCTTTTTGCTTTTTCCAAAGCAACTTTTTTGGGCATACCTGCAATCATGGCCTGCATGGCCACATTTTCCAAAGTGGTAAATTCCGGCAAAAGATGATGAAACTGAAAAACAAAACCCACACATTGGCTACGGAACAAAGCCTTAGCCTTAGGTGTCATACTTTCCATATCTTTACCGTCAAAAAGTATTTTTCCAGCACTAGGAATATCAAGAGTTCCCATAAGATGCAAGAGGGTAGATTTGCCCGAACCTGAGCTTCCAACAATGGAAAGTGCTTCTCCCTCGCCAATTATAAGGTTGATATTCTTGAAAATTTCTAAACTTTCTCCAGCATCAGAGAAGCTTTTTTCTACATTTTTAAATTCATATAATTTTTTTATTTTATTCATAACGCAGAGCCTCGGCCGGTTCTAAGCGTGCAGCCTGCCTTGCCGGATAGATAGTGGCCAAAAAGCACAAAAGCATGGCCGCAGCCCCCACCAAAAGCGTATCGCTCCATGTAAGCAAAATGGGCAAATGGTCAATAGTATAAACACCTTCGGGCAGTTTTATGAACTTGTATTTCTTTAGCAACATGGCCACAGTAACACCCAAAACATAGCCAAGCATGGTGCCCACAAAGCCGATTATGGTGCCCTGCAGCATAAAAATACGCCGTATCATATCTTGAGTAGCCCCCATGGACATGAATATGGCAATATCGCGCGTTTTTTCCATAACCATCATCACAAGAGTGGTTACAATGGAAAAAGACCCTATGAGCACAACCATGGCCAACAAGATAAACATACCTATTTTTTCTAACTGCAATGCGGCAAAAAGATTGGCATTCATTTCCATCCAGTGCCGCACATAAAAAGGCGAACCAAGAAAAGTTGCAACATCCTTTGCCACTGTATCAGCAGCATACAAATCTGTCACAGCAAGTTCAATACCCGTGATTCGGTCTTTTGGTAGCCCAAGCACATGCCGCGCTGCGGGCAAAGATACAAAGGCTAAAGAGGCGTCGTATTCAAACATGCCTGTTTTAAATATTCCCACCACAAAAAATGGTCGTATACGCGGCGTAAAGCCCTTGGCTGTGGCCTCACCGGAAGCGGTAAGCAAATTCACACGACTGCCAAGCTGCAACCCTAAGCGTTTGGCCAATTCATTGCCAATAACAATACCCTGCGGCCCCACGGGGCTGCCGTCTTTGGCGTCCACATCCTTTGGTTCCAAGTCCGCCACCGAGCCTTCACGCATATTTTGCAAAATGGTCAACACTTGCGGAGCAGTTTTGGGATCAATGCCGCGCAAAATAAGCCCTTTTACGCCACTGGGTGCTGAAAGCATCACTTCATTATATAAAAATGGTGTTGCGCCTTCAACGCCCGGTCGAGTAAGTATTTTTTCTATAAGCGCATGGCTATCATCTAGTGTGCCTGGAATATGCGACATAACAATGGCATGGGCATTGGCTCCAAGAATTTTTTCGCGTATATCCGTGGAAAAGCCATTATACACCCCAAGCACCACCACAAGAGCTCCCACCCCAAGCGCCACGCCAAGGATAGACATGATGGAGATGATATAAATAAATGTTTGCTTACGCCGCGAAAACAAATAGCGCAAAGCCACAAATAGCTCAAAACTCCAAGACCCTACTCTTTCTGCCATATTTTAAGCCTCAGGCTTAAGCAAAGGAAAGAGTATAACTTCGCGAATGGAAGGCGAATCGGTAAGCAACATGACCAATCGGTCAATGCCCACACCCTGGCCTGCCGCCGGGGGCATACCGTATTCCAAAGCGCGCAAGTAATCTTCATCCATATCAAAGGCTTCTTCATCACCGGCGGCTTTTTCTCGCATTTGCCCTTCAAAGCGCGAGCGTTGATCCATGGGGTCGTTAAGTTCCGAAAAAGCATTGGCAATTTCACGCCCAGTAATAAAGAGCTCAAAACGATCCGTAATGGAAGGATCATTATCATTACGCCGTGAAAGTGGTGAAATTTCTGTGGGGTAATGATATATAAAATGCGGTTGAATAAGCTTTGGCTCCACATCAAGGTCAAAAACCTTGGCTTGTAATTTTTCTAAGCTTTCGCCATCAATGGTTTTTTCGCCGCGGTCGCGCACATATTTGCGCACCCTTTCATAATCGGTATAAAAATCCTTGGTGTGACCGCCAATAACTTCGAGCGATTCATAAAAAGCAAGCCTTGTCCACTTGCCAACGCTCAAATCCACTTCTTGCCCTTGATAGGTAATGACAGTACTGCCACAAACCACCGTGGCCAAATGGGCAAAAAGCTCTTCGGTCAAATCCATAAGATTTTCAAAAGTGGCATAGGCCCAATAAAATTCGCACATGGTAAATTCTGGGTTATGGCGCGTAGAAATGCCTTCATTTCGAAAATTACGATTTATTTCAAACACTTTTTCAAAGCCACCCACCAGCAAACGCTTTAAATAGAGCTCCGGCGCAATGCGCATAAAAAGCTGCATATCAAGGGTATTATGATGCGTGGTAAAGGTGCGCGCCGTGGCACCGCCGGCAATGGGCTGCATCATGGGCGTTTCCACTTCCAAAAAACCCTTCTCTTCCATAAAACGTCTAAATTCTTTAACAATAAGTGTACGTTTTAAGAAAATTTCGCGCGAGCGTGGTGTTACGATAAGGTCCACATAACGCTGCCTATAGCGCATTTCCAAGTCTTTTAAACCGTGATACTTATCAGGCAAAGGACGCATGGAACGCGAAATAAGCTGCACATATGTACAGTATAACGTCAATTCGCCGGTTTTGGTGCGGAAAAGGTGCCCCTTAACCCCCACAATATCGCCCATGTCAAACTTTTTGAATGTGGCATAGGCCTCGCCAAGATCTTCTTTAGAAACATAACATTGCATGCTGCCCGTTTGGTCGAGCAGGTGAAAAAAGGCCACCTTACCAAAGGAACGCATGGTCATAATGCGCCCTGCCAAGCTAAAAACATGGCTTTCTTTGCGCTCTTCAAGGGCTGCTTCGTCAAAGTCGGCATTATGTGCCATTACATCATGCACAGCGTGCTCTTTTTTGAAATTATTGGGAAACAAAGCAACACCTGCATCCATAAGGTCACAGGATTTAACTACGCGGTTTTTTACCACTTCGTTCAAAACATCACGTTCGGCAAAACTTTCCAGCATGGGCGTGAAATATTCCACATGCGGTGACTTGCTACCAATCTTAATGGCTTTGCGCCTTTGTTGCTCTTGCTTACGTTCCACCGTAATTTCTCCTACATAGACAAAAAATACATCTGCTTGCTTCATGCGTATAAAACAAAATGAAAACCTACGCGCAAACAAAGAATATTGACCAATATGCCAAAGTGCCCCAAAGGTCAACCAAAGACCCTGCGCTGTTTTTGATAATTGTTTGTACGTAAAAATGTGGTAACGTCCCTTACCCTTAAGGTAAGGAGCTTGCGCTTCGCATGAAGGGGTATCTCTGCCTTTCAAAAACTATGATACAAAGCTTGTAACCACTATTTTTCCATTCAAAACATTGTTTTTATTCGTCATTACGAGGAGCGGAGCGACGCGGTTTATGCCCTTTAGGGTGCAATCCATACTTTTGAAAAGGGTATGAATGGGAATTTCCTTCGGGCAAAATTTTGAAGATGGATTGCCGTCCCACGTCGCTGCATGCAGCTCCTCTGGACAGGCTCCAAAACGCTAGAAAAGCCTATCTTTGAACATAAAACTTGCAGCGTTTTTTCTCGTGATGACAAATAAAAACAGTTCGTTGTATGTAAGGTGGTGGTATCGCCCCTTGCTCTATGGTAGAGGGGCAGTGCTTCGTATGAAGGGTATCTCTGCCTTTCAAAATTCTCTTTCCTTATTTTGCCTATTCCCCCTTTCCTTGACCATCATTAAAAAATCTTATATCCTACAAAGATATGTTTTTTTACAACGCGCATTCTGCCGCGCCACATTGTACACACTATAACCATTGTAATTTCACGCTGAAAAAGGAATTCTCATGTTGACAAAAAATGCTCTTGGCAACCTCATTAATCGTTACAAAGCCGTGCTTACAAGGTGCCATATATTAAATAGCTTTGGTGCGTTAATCTTGGCTCCTACTCTTGCCATAGGTAGCTTTTTTATAAGTGGGCAAGCCCAGGCCGCTTCCATAGCCACTACAACAACTCACGGTTATATAATTGAAGAAGTACAAGAACTTAAACCTTATTTCCAAACATTCACCATCAATGGCGACATTGCAAGTAAAAATTACGGAATTTTATTTAAGGCTAGTGACTACGCGAGCACTTTTAACACTTTAAACTCTCTTGAAAGTCTTATTGGTGACTATGTAGTAAACACAACACCTTTTGACCCTATTTCGGACGGTTTCTCTGGAGAGTTTGAGTTTGATACCATTACCCAAGTTACTGCCGGTGATGCACACACTTTTTCCATAGCTACAGTGGATGCCAGTGGCAACCCCGTAACACTTTATTTTGCGGTGAATAATGGTGCTGCTGTTATCTCAGCACCGTCGATCACTAGCATTCTCGATTCAGATACTATTGGTGGTGAAAATATTGCAGCTATACACGCGAATTTCATCTCTCATACATTTAATATTAAAGATAATGACACGGTCGCATTGCTAGCATCCAATTTTATTGGCACTTATGGAAGGGGCTTAACCACCGAAAGGTTCGCAACAATAGACGAACTGAAAGATTCTGCTTTTATTGCTAATACAGGCACAAGCTATGGGGGGGCTATTAGGAATGAGGGTGAAATCCGCATTCTTAATAATTCAAAATTCATTGGCAATAAAGTCACCGTTGGAGATGGTGGGGCTATCCATAACAGTGGTGAAATCGGAAATTTCAGTAATTCTAGCTTTATTGCCAATAATGCCGCTGGTGATGGCGGGGCTATGTATAACACAGGCACTTTCAACCATGGCATAACCAACTCTAGCTTTATTGCCAATAGTGCCGGTGGTGACGGCGGAGCCATGTATACCACAAGTACCTCCACCAATAGCATCAGTAATTCTAGCTTTATTGCCAATAGTGCCATTGGCGATGGTGGGGCTATTTGGACAAATAAAAGCTTAACTTTTGTAGCCGATAATAGCGCCCATACTTTTAGCGGTAATAAAGACTCTTCTGGCTATAATGCCATTTATATGGCAGCTGCTGGGCAACAGCTCGATTTTACACTGATAGATTCTGGCTATTTTATATTAAATGACACCATAAGAACTGATGGTACTAACACTTATAATATTAATATTACAGGTAATGATACAAGCAGTGATGTTTTTTATTTGAATAACCACCTTTATGATGTCAGTACTTTCAAAGTAGATAAAGCCACTGTAAGTTTTGGCTCTGTGACCCATGCTGATAATATAAAATATACAGGTACTATACATACTACAAATGCCACCTTCACCAGTACCAGCAATTTAGTATTAAACGCTGCATACTATGCAACAGAAGCTGCCATACAAAGTGCAGGCGGCACACTCACCGTAGAAAATGGTGCCACATTGCAAATCAGTGGTGCCCAACTGGGCGATACAGTGATTGTTGTGGAGGACTTTGCAGATGCTACTAACGCTTGGGCTGAGGATAATTTAAGTTCCACCACAGCTCTGCAAAAAGTGACCGTGAAAGACGATACGGGCGGCACCTATATTGTGGAAGTGCAAGCCATTAAGCAGCCAGACCCATCAGATCCGTCAGATCCGGCAGACCCGTCAAACCCGTCAGACCCATCACAACCTTCTACAGAACCAACGCCTGCGCAGAAATTGCAAGCGCAATTCCCTGGCATGGATCTCCCATTGGCCGAAGTGTTGGTGGAATTTTCTATATTGTTCGACTTGAATAGCCAAGACGCCGCCACGCGCTTCTTTTCGCTTGTCATGGATAGTACCTCTGG
>CAYJGS010000087.1:0-9103 GCA_964369505.1 uncultured Desulfovibrionaceae bacterium
AACCTTTTGTGAACAAAAGGTTTTCCCCCAGACCCCCTTTCCAAAAAACTTTAATGGCGGCGATAGATTATTCCAAAAATGCAAGTTTTGCCGCATCTAAGGTTCTCAAAAATTTGTTATTGATACAACGCTTCTAAAGCCTGAAAATTCACGTTTTGAACTTTTCTGTCAAGATATTACAAGACATTTTTATAATGCGGGGTTTGTAAGCAGTCTCAAGAGCTTTGTGCAAGCACAAGGCTCTTGAGACTGCTTACAAAAAACAAAAACATGCAAACCTATATATTAAGTACTTTTTCTAATAATAAATTTTCTCACACATATTTACAATCTGCCATACAGGTATTATTTATATAGTACTCATTAAATACTGTACTTCCAATATTTCTTATTATGTTTCTAGCAGTTGAAGAAAAAGGTACTAGGTATGAAATTCCCTCCTTCCGGCGACCAAGAAGATAACTTTGCCCTTGAGCAATGCATGGACCATGCTGATGAGGTATGTTCCACTGATGTCCTCTATAGAAGCAAGGCTCCCATTTGCATTTGGAATCGTGACCGAAATGTAATACACTGTAACAAGGCTTTCCTCGAATTCTTAGGCATACCTTCCAAAAAAGATGGTCTAAATCATCTATTTGAATATCTGCCAAACAAACAAGACGATGGCAGTGTAAGCCAGCAGGCCATAAATATATCCCTTGATAGAGCTTTTGCAGAGGGTTCGTTTGAGCGCACATGGCTTTGGCAGCACCATGAAGGCTATGTTATCCCGACTAAAATTGTTTTTTTGCGTATAAAATATAATGGTGAGGATAAGGTTGCCTCTTTCAGTTATGACCAGCGTGAACTCATACATGCTCAACAAAAAACAAAAGAATCGCATCAAGTTATGCATGCCATGCTCAATAGTATGCCTTATGGAGCGTGCATAATAAACAACGATTTACAAATTATAGAATGTAACGAAACGGCTTTTAGGCTTTTGGGCTTTAGCACGAAGCAAGAGTTTATCAAAAAATTTCACACACTGTCACCAGAGTATCAACCAAATGGTAAGCTTTCTGTTGCATATATCCGTGAAATAATAGACCAATGCTTTAATGAAGGCTATGTCAATGTAGAATGGATGCATCTGGACAAAGAAGGCAATCCTTTGCCCATTGAGCTAACCTTAGGCCTTACAAAGTATAATGGCGAATTGATGGTGCTTGGCTATTCACGCGATCTGCGCGAACTAAAAGCCGCCCAAGAACAGGTTAAAGAAGCAGAATTACGCAATATACTCATGCTTGATTCCATGCCGCTTTGTGTGCATTTTTGGGATGAAAATCTAAACCTTATCTACACCAACTTAGAAGGTGCCAATGTGTTTGGCTTTGATACGCAAGAAGAATATATCCAAAACTTTCACCTTACATGGCCTGCCTACCAAGCCGATGGTATACCCACCAAGGAGTATATTACTCAAAAAACTACAGAAGCCTTTAAAACTGGCCGCCTTAAAGGGCATATAACATATATTAATATTAAAACGAAAGAAGAAATACCTTTAGAAGTCAACCTTATACGTACATCTTATCGCGGTAAAAGCGGGCTTATTGCTTATTTACAAGACATGCGCTCTCATTATGCCATGATGCGGCAGATTAAAAATAATGAAGAAATCTTGCGCGCCGCCAAAGACATTGCCGAACAAAGCACCAAGGCTAAAGGGGAATTTTTGGCGAATATGAGCCATGAAATTCGCACTCCCATGAACGGTATATTGGGCCTTTTGCACCTTTTGCAACAAACCCCCATGAATAAATTACAAGAAACCTATGTACAAAAAAGCCTGTTCTCTACCAATAACCTCATGCGCATAATCAACGATATTCTTGATTTTTCAAAAATTGAAGCGGGTAAACTTGAAATAGAAGAGCACCCCTTTACCTTAGAAGGTATTTGCCAAGATATCAATGATCTGTATGGTAACACATGCACAGAAAAAGGTCTAAAACTCCATATACATGCAGGAGAACACAGTCAGCATTTTGTTCTTGGCGATGCCTTACGCTTAAAACAAGTGCTTTTTAATCTGGTGAGTAATGCCATAAAATTTACATCCAAGGGATCTGTATCCTTAGAAGTTCAAAGCAATCTGGAAAATAATACACAATTGCACTGCACATTTGCCGTACACGATACAGGTATTGGTCTTAAGCCTGAACAAATAGAGCGTTTATTTTCTGCTTTTGCCCAAGCAGAAAGTTCCACTGCACGCAAATTTGGCGGCACTGGCCTTGGGCTTATTATTTCACGCAGAATCATAGAGATGATGCATGGAAAAATTTGGATTGAAAGCACGCCCGGGAAAGGTTCATCCTTTTATTGCACAGCCATATTCCCTTTAGATGCAGAACAAAATTTTAAAGCATCACAAGAGAAATATTTTGCCATTAAAGAAAATGCTCCCCATAATGGCTTAACGTCCGGGCATATACTTCTTGTTGAAGATAACGATATAAATCAGATGGTTGCCAGTGAGATATTGCAGGCGGCGGGCTATACTTTAGATATTGCAAATCATGGGCAAGAAGCATTACACTTACTTGAACAAAATACATATCAACTTGTTCTTATGGACATACAAATGCCCGTCATGGATGGCTATACCGCCACAAAACATATACGGGAGCAAGAAAAATTCCAAAACCTCCCCATTATTGCCATGTCTGCCCATGCCATGAAAGGCGATAAAGAAATAAGCTTATCCCACGGCATGAATGATCATATTACAAAACCTATATCCCCAGATAATCTTTATAAAACTTTAGAGATTTGGATTACAAATTTTTTGGGCAACAATATATAATCAGCTTTGTTTTCAAATAATTTTTTTCAAATTTAGCCTTGGCTTTTGTTTCTGTGTGGCATAGTATACGCGCATGGAAATACCTGCCAAAGTATCTTCGCGCTTTGAAGGCGCCGACATTATTATTACTTTTTCCGGTACTTGGAGCATAAAATCTCATGTTCCAAATATTGAAGAAGTATTGCGCGCCTTGAATGAAGGAAAGCATATCAAAAATATCATTCTTATGACCAAGGATATTGAGCAGTGGGACAGTATACTTTTGGCAAATCTTGTAAAAATAAAAACAGTTGCACAAAAGAAAAATTGCCTTGTAGACTTAAGCAATCTGCCAGATGGCCTACAAAAACTTATGCATATGGCCTTTGCCATCAGCAATGCCGACACCGTAACTCCCCATACAAAACACAAAAATATACTGGAAGCCTTGGGCGAAAAAGCGTATGAAATTCCTAAAACCATAGGCAATGTCATAGCCTTTATTGGAGATATTTCGCTTGCTTTTGGACGCTTTTTGCGCGGCAAAGCCGACGTGCGTAGCCGCGATGTTTTTGCTGCCATGCAAGAGTGCGGAGCTGAAGCCCTTGGCATAGTGTCGATTACAAGCTTACTTTTTGGCCTTATTTTGGCCTTTGTGGGCGCAGTACAGCTTACCCAATTTGGCGCAAACCGTTATGTGGCCGGGCTTGTGGGCATTGGTATGCTAAGAGTTATGGGCGCTGTTATGGTTGGTGTGGTTATGAGTGGGCGCATGGGTGCTGCATATGCAGCCTTGCTTGGTACCATGCAAGTTAATGAAGAAATAGATTCATTACAAACCTTTGGTATATCACCTGTAGACTTTCTTGTATTACCGCGTATTATTGCCTTAAGTGTCATGACACCTTTACTGACGCTATATGCCGACCTTATGGGTATATTTGGCGGCTTTTTGGTGGGGGTGCTTATGCTTGGTTTAAGCCCTCTTGAATATATCAATGCTACCATACAAATGGTGGCTTTTAAGCATACCATTATTGGCCTTGTGTACGGCACAACTTTTGGCATAATCATTGCCATTGCCGGCTGTTATCAAGGCATACGCTGCGGGCGCAGTGCTGAAGCTGTGGGGCAAAGCACCACAGCTGCCGTGGTCAATTCCATTGTATGGATTATCATAGCCACAGCCATTATAACCGTTATTTGTAATATTTTAAAAGTATGATACCTGCAAACAAAACACTCATCAGCGTGCGCGACCTTAAGGTCGGCTACGAAGCTAGAACCCTTATGGAAAACGTCTCTTTTGATGTGCAAAAAGGTGAAGTTTTTATTATTATGGGTGGCAGTGGTTGTGGAAAAAGTACATTATTACGCGTTTTTATGGGGCTGAAGTCTCCCTTTGAAGGGAAGGTGTTGTATAATAATATTTCTTTTTGGCCAAGCACCGAAGAACGCAGAAACACCATTATGCGCCATGCCGGCGTGCTTTTTCAAGGTGGTGCTTTGTGGAGCTCTATGACTTTGGCTGAAAATGTGAGCCTGCCTTTGCAGCAGTATACAGATCTTTCTGCTGAACAAATACTCGAACAAGCAGAACTTAAGCTCGCTTTAGCCGGTCTTGCCGGTTTTGGCAGCTATTATCCTTCGGAAATAAGTGGTGGCATGCGCAAGCGAGCCGGCCTTGCCAGAGCGCTGGCTCTTGACCCTGAAATATTATTTTTAGATGAGCCCTCCGCGGGGCTTGACCCTGTCAGTGCCATGCATCTTGACCAACTTATTTTACAATTGCGCGATACTTTAAATACTACCTTTGTGGTGGTTACCCACGAATTAGAATCACTTTTTTGTATTGCCGACAGGGCTTTATATCTTGACGCAAAAAGCCGTTCCATGGCAGCCCTTGGCAATCCCAAACAATTATTAAAAGACCCACAAACACCTGATGTGGTTATGGAATTCCTCACACGGGGAACACATAATTCACAATCTAAGGAAACATTATGAGTAAAGAAGTAAGCAAGACCAAGGTGGGAGCCTTTGTGCTTGGTGGCCTGGCTCTTTTTTTAACAGCCGTCATATCCCTTGGTGGAAAAAATCTTTTTGCCGACGATATCAGTTATGTTCTGTATTTTGACGGTTCTGTAAGTGGGCTTTCCATTGGAGCTCCTGTAGTATTTCGAGGCGTGCCTTTAGGAAAAGTTACCCAAATTCTCTTGGTGGCCAATTCTAAAGATGAAGCTGTGACCATTCCTGTGCTTATCACTATAGATGCTGACAGTATACAATTTGCAGATCCCAGTGTGAGAGCGCAGGTTTCTCGACAAGAACTTATGCGACGCATGGTACAGCGTGGGTTGCGTGCTCGCTTGCATTTGCAAAGCATTGTTACCGGGCAATATAATGTAGAATTGGACTTCTTTCCGGAAACACCGGCACGCTTTCACTCTACAGATCATTCCAAAGAAATTCCCACAGCTCCTTCTACCCTTGATGAATTCCAGCGCACATTTTCAAGCTTGCCTTTAGAAAGCATGGCCAATTCTTTAAATAAGGCTTTAGATGGCATTGCCGCCATTACCACCAATAAAGAATTGCACGAAGCCATAGGCCATATTAACAGCACATTTAAAAATACGGCTGAGCTCACAGCCAGTGCCGCAACATTGCGTAATGATTTACAACGTATGTTAAATTCCATTGGCGATGCCAGTGTTACGCTTGATAATCAATTGCCAGAAGCCATGGCTGCCTTTCAGCTGGCCATGAATGGTTTTGCGGCGGTAGCCAAGCAGCTTGATACAGTGCTCGTCTCTGCCAATGGCATACTATCGCCGCAATCACGCACTTTGCGTTCTTTGCAGCAAACGCTTACCGAAATAACCAAAATGGCAGAATCTTTTAAAGATCTTGCCGAATTACTTGAACGTCAACCCGAAGCCCTCTTGCGGGGTAAAGGAGCAAATTAATGACTTCCACACCATCTTTGCACAAAAAAAATATCTTTCCCCCTTTTACGCTTGTTTTTTTGCTCATACTCAGCTTGAGCCTTATGGCATGTGGACGTAGTGCCACCACCACCTATTATGTGCTTGACAGCGGCGTAAGCACTCCCATAGCGTTAGATAATAATAAAGCGCTTAAAAAGATGGAAAAAATTAATTTGCGCCAAGTAGATCTTCCGGAGTATTTAGACAGAGCAACTATAGTGAGCCGTGAAGCCGACGGAGTGCGTTTGCATTTGGCAGAACTTGATTCTTGGGCTGAAAGCTTAGAAATAGGTGCTAAGCGCGTTGTGGCTGAAGTGCTTACGCCACTATTGCTCGAAAAAAATATCTTGCTCCAACCTTTGGACGATGATTCTTTAGATCCTGCACAAATTCTCATACAAGTACAAAGGTTTGATGGGCCTTTCCAAGGGAATGTAGTTCTTGATGCCCGTTGGACAGTGCTTGATAGACATGATAATGTGCTTGTGAGCGGTGCTTTTGTGGACAAAGCTCCAGCAGGACTTACCTATACAAGTATGGTACAGGCACAAAGCAATCTTTTAACAAAGCTTGCTCAAAGTATGGTTGAACCCATAAGTAGCACAATAAAATAGCCTAAAAATAGCGAAGAATTTAGGCTGTTTAAATATTTTTATTGAAAACAAGATTTTCAACAAGTTGTTATAGCAATTCCAAGAGGTAATTGATTATGATAGAAGCTCCCAGCGCCCATGGCGCAGAATATACCAATAGAGTTCTTATCGTTGATGATGCCCCTGAAAATATTCGTATTTTAGGCGAGCTTTTGCGCGATAAATACACCATTATGTTTGCTCGCAATGGGCAAGATGCCTTGCGCATTGCCAATTCATCACCCCAACCAGATATCATATTGCTAGATGTCATTATGCCGGGTATGGATGGCTATGAAGTGTGCAAAAAACTTAAAGAAAACCCTTTGACCATTGATATTCCTGTGCTCTTTATTACCGCACAAAGTGATGAAAAAGAAGAATCACGCGGCTTGAGCATAGGTGCTGTTGACTATGTAAGCAAGCCCTTTCGCTCTTCTCTTGTTACCACACGAGTGGATAATCAATTAGAGCTTAAAAAGCACCGTGACCAATTGGATTTTTTAGTTAAAGAGCGCACTAAAGAGCTTGTTCTTACACAAGAAGCCACCATCGAAGCCATGGCCGGCCTTGCAGAATGGCGTGACCCCGAAACGGGCATGCACATTAAAAGAACGCAGACATTTGTAAAATTGCTTGCTGAGTATATGGCAACTTTGCCCCAATATAAAGAACAGCTTGACACTAAAACTATTGAATTGCTGTATCTTTCTGCTCCATTACATGATGTGGGCAAAGTAAGTATTCCCGACGCTATTTTGCAAAAACCGGGCAGACTTACCGAAGAAGAATTTGAAATAATGAAACAGCATACTGAGTATGGCCGCAAGGCTCTTTCCAGTGCAGATTCAAAGCTCGGCTCTGATTCTTTTTTGCGCATTGCCCGCACCATTGCTTATAGCCACCACGAACGTTGGGACGGCAAAGGTTATCCCCAAGGGCTTAAAGAGGAAGAAATACCTCTTTCAGCAAGGCTTATGAGCGTGGCTGACGTGTATGATGCCCTTACAAGTAAGCGCGTGTATAAACCTGCTATGCCGCATGAAAAGGCAGCATCCATCATTGTTGAAGGAAAAGGTACGCAGTTTTGCCCCGATGTGGTAGACGCTTTCTTGGTTTTGGAATATGAATTCCAAACCATTGCCGAGCATTTGGCCGATCACGAATAAATGCCTATACTGGCTAGTATTCTAAGTTTAAAAAAAAACTTTAGGTGCGGCAAAACTTGCGCCTTGCAGTAAGTTGTTGCCGCCATTAAAGTTTTTTGAGAAAATTTTGATCACAATCTTTTTTGCTATTTTTCCAGAGAAAAAAATGTTACAGGTTCAGATTACAGATTTGGTAGAAGGTATTTCTAGAGCTCTTGATTCCATGACCACAGACTTAGCAAATCACCACCGCCGCACAGCCCTCATAGCCTTACGCCTTGCAGAAATTCAAGGATTTTCTTCCACCACATGCCGTTATATATGCAATGCAGCCTTGCTCCATGACATAGGATCTCTTTTGTTAAGGCGCGATGTCACTCTTAAAGACATAGAAAAAAACCTGTATCAACATGCGGTTGCCGGTTGGACATTGCTCAGCCATTGTCCCATTTTGGCTCCCATTGCCAATATGGTATTATACCATCACACTCCGTGGAAACAGCATGTGTCTATGCCTAAAGAAAAGCAAGAAGACGCGCGCTATGGCGCCTTGCTTAATCTTGCAGATACGGTAGAAGTGCTTCTTAGGCGCAAAAAGGATATACCGCACGTATTACAAATAGTAAAAGATATGCCGGAAGGAACTTTTGTTCCGGAAGACATAGACGCCCTAAGCCAGATATTTGCCCAAAAAGATTTTGGTGATTACTTTGAAAGAGGCTTTCCAAAGCCCGTGAAACCCTTTGCCCCGCGCATTTTAAATACTCAGGAAATTATTGATTTTTCAACAATTTTTTCTTACGTCATTGACTCAAGAAGTCCAAGCACCGCCACACACACAGTAGGCGTTGCCGAACAAAGCCGCACTCTCTATGCCCTAACAGGTGCTGATGACGATGCTGTCAACGATCTTTATGTAGCCGGACTTTTGCACGATATTGGTAAAATAGGCGTACCTGTTAATTTAATAGAAAAAAATGGCAAGTTGAGCCCCGATGAATACAATATAGTGCAACAACACGCCAGTATTTCACGGCAGATTCTTTTGCCCATTCCCGGCCTTGAAAAAATAGGCTTTTGGGCCGCTGCTCACCACGAGCGTTTAGACGGCAAGGGTTATCCTGTGGGTATTGGCGCTGCAGACTTGCCGTTGGAGGCCAGAGTTATTGCTGTGGCCGATGTGCTCACCGCCCTAACAGAGGACCGTCCTTATCGCTCTGGCATGCCTGTACAAAAGGCTGCTGCTATTCTTAATTCTATGGTTCAAAGTGGCGCCCTAGATGGCGACCTAGTAGGCTTAGTGCATGAAAACATTGATATTATGGAAGAGCGCCGCCGCCAAGCCCAAGGAGCTGCTGCCACACGTTTTCAGGTGGATCGCGGGCACTTTAAACAAGATATTTTTGATTCTTTTCATGAATACGGCGAGTCGCTTTTGGGTATTGATGTGTATTTTAATGGAAAAGCACCTAAAAAACCCGCATGGGCAAACTGCTA
>CAYJGS010000088.1:0-9100 GCA_964369505.1 uncultured Desulfovibrionaceae bacterium
TTATATTGATTAGTTTTTCTATAATGAAGGTGGGTTGTTTATAAGCAACCCACCTGTATCTTTATGTTATGTCTTATCAGGCTTTTATCCAAAGATTTTTCGCCCCTTCTCCTGCGCCTTGTTTAGCCAACATGTCTAATAATGAAGCAATCTTGTTTCCTTCACAGATTTTTGTGCCCGCTTCGTCGATGATATCATAAGAAAACACTTGATCTGTAAATAAGCAAGACAGCCTTTGACCTTTGGCGGCCACAAGATTGCTTTGGCAAAAGTCTGCAAATTTTGTTACATAGTCTATGATTTCTTGTTCTTTTTCTGCTTCGCTATAGGCATTGCCATAAGGCACAGAAATCATAAGGCGCAATTTTTTACTGATGAGGGCGTATTGGTATTTCCACCCTTGCATGCCGTATCCGTTCATGCCGCAAGCAAAAAAGTATACGGCATTATCCCCTTGTTCTTGCAGAGAATTATTGGAAAGCACGCTGTGCATTTCAAGGCCATCAAAAATTTCTTGCATGCGCTCAAAGGTATTGATTGTGCCCAAGGGCTGCGTGAAATTTTCTGTGGCAAAGAAATTGTCGTTTATTTGCTGCAATGTATCCAAGGCCATGGTGGGCACTTTTATGGAGGGAATGTTGTTGCGTTCTAGCATGAGCGCAAAGTATTCTAAGTTTTTTTTGTGTGTCATATAAATACTCCATCTATGATGCGATACTATAATAAATGTATTGGCCTATAGCCTACTCGTTGGTAAAATACTTTAAGTCCAACACCATGGGCATCACATCACAAAAATCTCTTGCTATAAAATTTTGTTGATATATAGGACGGGTCTTTACTTGATCTACTACGGTGTCGTTTAAGGTTGTGTAAAACTTTTTAGACATCCACTCTGCATCGCTTAGGCATTTGCCCTCACGTTCAAGTTCAAGGGCGTATGCCTTAGCTTCGTTGAGCCGCATAATGGCTGCGGGCATGTTTTCTTCGGGGATCCTGTCTTGTAATAATTCTCTATATTCTTCAATACTTAAATTGGCTAGAGCGTCGTATGTTTCGCGCGTGATAAACATAGGCTTAAACATTTGGTTAATACCTTTTGGGCCAGCATACAAGCCGCAGTCGCGGCCTTCGAGTGCACTTAAATCAATGATTGTTGTGCCAGGAGCCGCTTGTAATTTAGCAGGCCCCACTATTCCTTTGCTAAAGCTTGCGTCATTGTCAATGCCGGTGATTTTAGCTTGGAATGTTGTGGGATCCATGGCAAAAAGATAATTTTCGCGATGCCTGTCCACTTGGCCTGTAAGGGCGTCTGCCCATTCTAGCTTTGTCAGTTCTTTAGCAAGACTTGCAATGAAAACAGCTTGTTCTTCCAGTGAAAGGGCACCTTTAAGCTGTTGCAAGCTTATATTTCTATTTAATGCTTTATATACGGGAAGGTCGGCATTTTCTGCATAGGCTCCTACGGTTTTGCCTTGGGCAAATTCCATAAAAAGCCCAAATTGTCCTTTGTGCATGCCAAGGCTTGATTTGGCAACGGCACTGCCACAAGCAATTCTTTCTGCCACTTCTGTGGTAGCCACGTTGATATTGTTGAAATATACCGAATCGGCATAACCAAGTTTAGATACAGCTAAACCGTCTAAGCCTTTTTTTGCACCGAGTTCAGCCTTAAAAACATATTTTACTTCTTGGCCGGTGTCAGGAGATGTGTATTTGCATAAGAAAACTTCATTGGCTGCCCCTTTTCCCAGAGTGGTTGGCGGCTCTTTCAAATGCGCGTCGATGGCGTCTAAGGCAACATTGCGCAAGGGCAGGTTTCTTAATTTAAGTTCTGCCAAGGTGGCAATATTGACAGCCCCGCTAAAGGCCATGTTGATATAGGCACCGCTTTTATGGGTATCTTGAGGATTACTGCGCATGAAATCAAGAACTCTTTGGCATTCTTTTTTTAAACTAGGGTACCAAGACAATTGAAGAGAGTCTGTTACTCCCGGTGTTTGCAGTTCCAATTCCCGCAAGGGACGGATGATATTGTTTATTCTGTCGTTGACTTGCTTATCATTGCGGGCTTGCATTTCCGCAATTTTTGCATCATACACTGCCACATCTTTTTCTTGAGCGAGCATCAAATCCACAGCAAATGTAACGGAGGTGAGAACGTTATCATTGCAATAATCTTCTACCTTCTGAAGAGCTTCTTGCAATTTGCGCACATCAAGGGGCTGCTTTTTGAGTATATTAAAGACATTATCTAAATTTTTGTAGTGGGTTAGCAAAACATTTTTCATGTCTTTGTTTACTTTGTTCAATACTTTGGCAAGCTGTTTACTGGGACCTGCGTATGTGGTTCCTATGTTTGTGAGCATATCTCTAATGTTTTGATGCACGGAACTGTTTTTCAAGAGATCAAGGCGCTTTTGTGCGGCGTCCAAAGATACTTCCATGGCCTTGATGGCTTTTTGGTCAAAGTGCACGGTCAAATTTGCATCATGGCCTGCCACAGCCATACCTTTTTGGGTATTGTGTAATTTTGTGATGGAACTTTGTATATTTTGTGTTAAATTTTGCATGGTTTCATTAAATTCGGCAGGTTCCATCATGGTTGCATTATTTTCTATGCTTTCAAGCTTTGCGTAAATATCATTAATGTCTTTGCTTAAGTGGAGCATGAGTTGTTCGTTGCCGTGCATATCTATGCTTGAAACATTGAGCGCATCGGTAATATTTTTATCGTGCAGGTGTTCGGGCAAGCCTGTGGGGAGCCTTTGGCGCATTATTTCTCCCATAAAATTCAATATTTCTGCGGCTCTATTGTCACACATGCGCACATGCTCGGTAACGTCAATGCCTGTTTCTTCACTATAAAGCACTAAAGCCGCTCTTAATTTGTGCTGCGCCTGTATAGAATTTTCTACCACAGGGTCTATTGTTTCGGCATGGACGATATCTTGCAATTTACTTGCATCCAATTCGCTCATGGTTATGTTGACCTCAATGAATTTTGCCTTCACTAAGGCTAAAGCAGCTTGTGCCGTACCGCTCAACTTTCCCTTGGTGGGAACAATATCGTCCAAGGTTTTTGCGTCCAAGGATTTATTGTGAAATTTGACGGCAGTGTCGCTCAAACGGTGTAATTGTGCTTTGGTAGCTTGTATTTGCTCAAAAACTAATGGGCCTGCCCTTTTGGGTACTTGCGCTTCTGCAGGAGCTGTAGTGTTTTGAGTTTGCGCGTTTTCTTTGGGTTCCAGTCCGGTTTTTTGCGTTTCTGCTTGGGGTATTGATTGGGTAATGTTATTTACTTGTGCCATGGTGACCACCGTATGTTGTAAGTTTAATATGTATATTAACTGCTGTAAGAGCTAATGCTTTTTATTGCACTGTTCAAGTTTTTATGAAAATTTGCTGTATAAAAAAAAGAAACACTTAGCACAAAAATATATATAATTATTTGAAATTGCAATTGTTTTTTTGTGTGAAGCTTTCTTTTTACTGAAGAGTAAAATATGGGCTAGGAAGAAAATTTTTTGGGGAATATACTTTGCAAGGCCTTTGCTATGGTTGCGCAAAGGCCTTGTTTTTTGTGTGTAACTAGTCTGGATTTTTGCTAATAGTAATTTTAGCCGGGCGTAACAGGCGGCCTTTGAGCTTATAGCCACGCTGCATAAGGCTGCTTACATGGTTGGGTTCCATATCATCGCGCACCTCATAAGAAAGGGCTTCGTGCAATTCTGGGGTAAAGGCTTCTCCCACGGCGCCTATGGGCTCAAGCCCGTGATTTTTTACAGCTTCCAAAAGTGATTTGCGGGTCATCTCCACACCCATGAGCATATCTTTGCAAGCTTCGTGCTTACTGCCATATTGCAGGGCAAGGTCAAGATTGTCTAGGGTAGGCAAAAGGCCTGCCAAAACTTTTTCTGCTGCATAGGTGAGTTGCTCTTCGTGTTCGCGAGCCAGGCGTTTTTTATAATTTTCCATTTCAGCCATGGCGCGCAGGCGAATTTGTTCGGCCTCTTGTTTTTCGGTGCAGGTGGGGCACACGTATTCAAGACACAAACCGTGCAAATTTTCCGGTACGTGCGGTAAGGTTTGGTCTTCGTCAAATTCGGCAAAGGGGCTATTTATTTCTTGCTGCTCTTCTTCGTGCATATTTTGCTGAGCAGCTTCTTTATATGTATCATGTGGTTTTTTATGTGACATGGAAAACTCCTTTTTACGCTATCTCTTTTAAGTTTCCCTTGGGCATGTGTCAAGAGGAAGAATTGATACTTTTGCGCATAGAGACTTTTCTCGACTTTTATTCTTTTCTTTTGTAAACTTTGCGACCTAGAAGACTGTTATATAGTCGTATGGAGGAAAGCAATGTCTTGTCGTATAGTACATTATACTTCAGAAAAAGATTGGCCATTACTTGCAGAGATTTTGCAAGGCCGTGAAAATACAGGTGAAAGCGTAGATAGCGCTGTAAAAGAAATTATAGATACCGTGCGCAGTCAAGGCGATACTGCGCTTTTGGAATATACAAAACGCTTTGATTGCCCACAATTGTCGGAAGCAGAAGGCGGTTTTTCTTTGCGCCTTGACGCTGGCGAAATTGCCCGTGGGGCTGCGGCTGTTTCTGGTGAAGATATGGGCATTATTGCCGAAGCCGCTGCAAATATACGCGCTTTTCACGAAGCGCAAATGGAAAAATCTTGGTTTTTAACCCAAGATGACGGCACCATTTTGGGGCAAAAAGTCAGCCCTGTGGACCGTGCAGGATTGTATGTACCGGGCGGGCAAGGTGGCAATACGCCCTTGGTTTCAAGTCTGCTTATGAATGCCATTCCGGCACAAGTGGCCGGAGTTAAAGGTTTAGCTGTGGTTTCACCGCCGCGTGCTGATGGTAGCATAAGCCCTTATATATTAGCTGCAGCGCACCTTCTTGATATTGATGAAATTTATCGCATGGGCAGCGCATGGGCCATTGCGGCTTTAGCCTATGGTTCAGAGTCCATTGAACCTGTTGATGTGCTTGTGGGGCCCGGAAATATATATGTGACCACGGCTAAGCGCATGGTGCAGGGGCATGTGGGCATTGATATGATAGCAGGCCCCAGTGAAATATTGGTTATTGCAGACGGCACCATCAATCCTGCATGGGTGGCGGCAGATATGCTTTCGCAAGCAGAGCATGATTCTTTGGCCTCTGCCATATGCATAACCGACGCTCCTTTTGTGGCAGAGGCTGTGCAAAATGAATTGCAAAACCAATGCGAGGCCTTACCGCGAGCAGATATTGCCAGAAAATCTTTGCAGGATTTTGGAGCCATAGTTATTGTGCCGCATATGCGTGCGGCGGCAAGTCTTGCCAACAAAATAGCCCCTGAGCATTTAGAGCTGTGCGTGCGTGACCCTTGGCATATGTTGCCGCATATTCGCCATGCAGGAGCTGTGTTTATGGGATCGCATTCGCCGGAAGCTGTGGGGGATTATTTTGCAGGGCCAAATCATGTGTTGCCCACCATGGGCACGGCGCGTTTTTCTTCTGCACTTTCGGTGCAAACATTTTGTAAACGTAGTAGTATTGTGGCGGCTTCTGCTGCTTTTGTGCAAAAAAATGCTGCTTCCATTGCTCGTCTTGCAAGGCTTGAAGGGCTTGAGGCTCATGCGCGTTCTATGGAATGCAGAGTGAAGAAAAGTTTTCACGAATAATCAATGTAAAAAAAAACAATATAGTGCAAAAAATCACAATCTAACAGCATTTTATTTGCTAAATGCGCATAAACAATGTATGTGAGATAATAAAGTTCTTGTGCCATAAGGGGAAAAATTCATGAAAGTAGTTATGCAGACAAATATCACCGCATTTCCATTAATTGCCAGAGGTAAAGTGCGTGATATGTATAGTATTGATGATAATACTTTACTTATTGTTACCACAGACAGAATGTCGGCTTTTGACGTTATTATGAACGAGCCGGTACCATACAAAGGTGTTATTTTAAATAAATTAACATTATTTTGGATGGACAGATTTAAAGATATTATTCCCAATCATCTTTTGGAAAGTGATGTAAATAAATACCCCGAAGCTTTGCAACCTTTTAAAGATGAATTAGAAGGTCGTTCTGTTTTGGTTAAAAAAGCCAAGCCTTTACCTGTGGAATGTATTGTGCGTGGTTGCATTACCGGTTCCGGCTGGAAGGATTATAAAGCCACTGGTTCCCTTTGCGGGCATGAACTTCCTGTGGGCTTAAAAGAATCTGCCAAGCTTGAGCCGGCTCTTTTTACGCCGTCCACCAAGGCAGAAATTGGCGAGCATGACGAAAATATCACCCGTGCTCAAGCGGCCAAGCTTTTAGGTGATGACTTGGCGGCGAAAGTAGAAGCCATTTCATTACAAATTTTTGAAGCAGGGCGTGCATATGCGGCCACCAAGGGCATACTTATGGCCGATACAAAATTTGAATTTGGCATGGTAGACGGTGAATTGGTGCTCATTGATGAGGTGATGACACCGGATTCTTCGCGCTTTTGGCCTGCCGACCAATACGAAGAAGGTCGCGGTCAGCCAAGTTTTGACAAGCAATATTTACGCGATTGGCTTTCTGCACAACCTTGGAATAAACAAGCTCCGGCACCCAATTTGCCACAAGATGTCATAGAGGCCACCAGCGACCGCTATGCCGAAGCCTATACCATTCTTACCGGCAAATCTTATAAAGATTAATCGAAGGAGTATATATATGATATTAAAAGGAAAAAGAGCTCTTATTTTAGGTGTAGCCAACAATAGAAGCATTGCCTATGGCATAGCCGAAGCCTTTAAGGCCGAAGGCGCCCGCCTTGCTTTTAACTATGTGGGCGATGCCATCAAAAAGCGTGTGGAACCCATCAGCGAAGAATTTGGCGGCGAATTTATCTTTCCTTGTGATGTGTGTGACGATGCCCAAGTGGCCGAAGCTGTAAAATTTGTGCAAGAACAATGGGGACAAGTAGATATATTGGTACATTCCATAGCCTTTGCCAATCGCGAAGATTTGCAAGGTCAGTACATGGACGTTTCACGCGATGGCTTTAAGCTTGCCATGGAAATTTCAGCTTTTTCTCTGCCTTGCTTGTGTAATGCTTTTGCGCCCATTATGGCCGAAAATGGTTCAGTGCTTACCATGACCTATAATGGCTCACAGCGCGTTTTACCGGGCTATAATGTTATGGGTGTGGCTAAAGCTGCCCTTGAAGCTTCTGTGCGCTATCTTGCCTATGATCTTGGTGCCAAGGGTATACGTGTTAACTCCATAAGTGCCGGTCCCATTAAAACCCTTGCCGCGTCTGCCGTGTCCAGCCTTAAATATATTTTTGAACATATCGAAGATGTTGCCCCCTTACACCGCAATGTAACCCCCACCGATGTGGGTGCCACGGCTGTGTATCTTGCTTCGGATTATTCAAGAGCAGTGACCGGGCAGAATATTTTCGTAGATAGTGGTTATAATGTCATGGGCATTTAATAAACTGTTGAAAAAGAACTGTATCCATTCGCGGCGGCGGATGCAATGCACGAGTAAACAAGTGACTCGTGCCCGCCTTGCTCACTCAATAGCGAGCCTCCGGCGGGTTAAGGAAGTGCTCTCTGTCCGCAGGACGCACAACCAAGCGTTATGCGGTCAGCTGAAAAAGGGCAAACTACTGCGTCAAAACAAAAAAAGCCCTTCGCACAAACGAAGGGCTTTTTTGTATCTTCCTTGCGCATCACGCAAGCCCAAGCCATTGTTGCACATAAGCGCACCAGCGGTGTGAAGATTTAGCGTCCGTATGATCAAAGAGTTTTTTGCGCAAAACTTGACGAGCCGGGGCAAAAAAGTCTTTTCCGTGCACCAGTGTTTGCACAAAATCCTGTAAAAACTGCTCTTGAGTTTGGCTTACCGCTCCCGGGGTGAAGCTTTCATAATCAAAAAAAAGCTCGCGGTCTTTGCTCACATATTTTTCTTTATCATAGGCAAAGAAAAGAATGGGTTTATCTAAAAGCAACCAATCAAAATATATGGATGAATAATCTGTAATCAGCGCATGTGCCAGTGGTAAAATAGGGTACATATCGGCAGAACTTTTGCAAAGCACAAAGCCCGGCAAATCGCGAAAAGCCTCTGCCCCCACATAGGGGTGGAATTTCGCCACCAGCAAAATATTATTTTTTTGGCATAATGATGCAAGCAAGGCCAAATCAAGCGCATTATCGCTTAAAAAATCACCGCCGGTATCACGAAATGTGGGCATATACACAGCAATTTTTCCACCCGCCTTACGGTGAGCTTGGCATTGGTTGAAAAGCTCTTTGTCGGTATTTATCATGTCATATCGGTTTACGGGGCGTAAAAGCACGTCATTGCGCGGAAAACCCAAATCTGCAATATGATCTGCCTTAAAAACACGAGAAAAAAGCTGTTCTGTCACCCATGCAGAAGTGGAAGCTGCGCACATATAACCCGAATATTGCTCGCGCAAGTGCTGCTTTTTGGCCTCGTTCATATTTACTTGTGATTCAATTTCCGGAAAGCCTATTTTTTTTAAGGGTATACCGTGCCATAATTGTATTTTAGGAATGCTTTGCAGGGCATGGTGCAAATCTGGCCCGCACTTGTCGGTAAAATCATCAAGCACAGCCAATGCCGCACCGGCAATAAATTCTTTTGTGCACTGGCCAAGGTGCAGCACAGGAAGCTTGGCCGCATGCAAAAGAGCATGTTCGTCGCGGTGCACAGTAAGAAAGCAAGGCGCAAAACCATAATCATGGGTGGCAGCTTGCACAAACATGTATTTTACATTGTCCATAAGCCGACCACCGGCACGACCTATAAAAAGCACCAAAGGCCGCGGGTCATTTGGATTAAATGAACAAGGTAATACTTTACTTGTTTCCATGATTACATCTCCTGCGATAGATTTTTTCTGGGGGGAAGAGGAAAACTTTCCCCTAAAGGGACAAGTGCTAGCGCCAAAAAGTTTTCCTCTTCCTCCCAGACCCCCCATCTCCTTTCAAAACGCGCTCATTTAAAAACTTTACTTAGTCGAACATGAAAAACGCATTTTCAATGCATTTTTCTAAAGGCACGCTCAC
>CAYJGS010000089.1:0-8761 GCA_964369505.1 uncultured Desulfovibrionaceae bacterium
TCTTGCTACAGCTAAACCCCTATATTCATGCGGAAAAACACACTGTCTTTTTAGACAACAACAATATGCCTGCCATGCTTGATAAAACAATATATTGGATTGAAGCTTTAGATGATGTGCAGAGTAAGCGCCTTTTTGTGGAGCAAGCGCTTTTGCAAGAGCGCTTTACGGTGAGTGCTTCCGGCATTTCAGGTCTTGGGGGCCCCCCCATGCAACGGCGCGATTTTGGAAAAAATCTTATTTTGGTGGGAGACTTCACTTCCAGTGCGGATAATTTTCCGCCACTGGCTCCGCGCGTAACCCAAGCTGCTGCACTGCAAGCTGATGCCATGTTGTGTAAATTGCTAAAGAGCGCTTAGCAGGCTATTGCAAAGAGCTGCATAAAAAAAGAGTTTTGCACAATGAATTGTGCAGTGATTTAAAACATGAAATTTTAAAAACCTTACATGCGGCAATACTTATAGCTATAATACAATCTATTGCCGCCATTAAAGTTTTTTGAGAGAGGGGTCTGGGGCGAGAACTTTTTTTCAAAAAAGTTCTCTCCCCAGAAAATTCGATAAAACGCTACTGCAAATATATACTACCTACCCATAAAGGTAAACATGACCTGCGACAAGAAAGGAATATAAGTCATGAGCATCAATACAAAAATGGATGCTAAGGTAAAGGGCATGGACGCTTTTACCGTGTCTGAAAAATTGCATCGGGCAATATTGGTTGCTGTATACAAACACACACCCACAGGTGGTGTAGATAAGCCAATAACCAAGTTCATACAAATAACAATACCAGCCTGAATGGGCGAAAGGCCAAGGCTTAACATGGCCGGAGCCAAAATAGGCGATACCAGTAATATGGCAGGTACGCTGTCCATAAACATGCCAACCACAAGCAGACCAATATTAATGAGCAAAAGCTTCACATAGATGGGCACGTCAAAGGCTAATAAAGCTTCTGTTAAGCGTAAGGGCAATTGTTCATTAGAGATTACCCAACCAAACAAATAGGATGCGCCAACTATAAGCATAATGGCTGCTGTATCAATGCCGGTATTGATAAGGGCTTGCCATGTTTTTTTCATGGTAAGCGAGCGGTAGAGTAAAGTAGATAACAAAAACGAATATATAACCGCCACGGCCGCTGCTTCTGTAGGAGTAAACCAGCCAGACATAATACCCACAAGCACCACCACGGGCAAGCCAATACAAGGCAAGGCATTGAAAGCCGCCTTTATGCGATCCATTACAGGCACGCGCTCTAATTGTGGGTAATTGCGTCTATTGGCATACACAGCCACAATAACCATCATACAAGCACCCATGAGTATGCCCGGCACAATGCCTGCTATAAACAGATCGCCCACAGATGTGCGCACCACAGACCCATAAATAACAAAGGCAAGACTTGGGGGTATAATAGGCGCGCAGGTGGAAGCCACAGCTGTTAAGCCTGCGGCAAAGGGCGCGTCATAGCCTTCTTTGCGCATGGCCGGAATGAGCAAATAGCCCACAGCCGAAGTACCAGCCACAGCAGAACCGGAAACAGTGCCAAACATCATACACACAACCACGTCCACCATGGCCAAACCACCGCGTATATGCCCCACAAAGGCTTGGGCGCAACGCACAAGGCGCATGGTTATGCCCCCTTGATTCATAAGGTTGCCCGCCAAAATAAAGAAGGGCATGCACAGCATGGTAAAGGAATTGGAACCATAAAAAATTCGTTGTGGCACAAGGGTCCAGTTAATATCACCCGTGGCCAACATATAAGCAATTGTGGAGAGCACCAATACAAAGGCAATGGGCATACCGGTAACAAGTAGCACGAAAAAAGCTACGAACATAAGAGAAACCATAATTTATACCCTCCTTTCCGCAAAGTCATCTTCGTCGTACACGTCCGGCGAAGGTACTTCACCCACATAAAGAAGCTCTAAAAACTGCACCACAGAATGATACAGCATGATAAGACCACCCAAGGGTAGTGAAACAAAAACATACTTCATGGGAATGAAAGGTAAGGTTGCCACAGAGCGAGCACTGCTTAGAGTATAATTGGTGCTGGCATAAATAAAAACAAATAAGCCTACAAAAAGAAATAGATATGATGCCACGCGCATGTAAAATTGAGGTTTTGGCTTAAGAGCATAGACCACAGAATCAAGGCCTATATGCAATAAACTTTTTACTGCAACAGCCGACCCAACCATGGTGGACCAGACAAATGTGAGAGTGGCAAGTTCATAGGCCCAACGGATAGACATGTCAAAAGGCCGTAAAAGCAATTGTGCAATTACTAAAAATACAATGACAAGCATTTGCAAGCCAAGCACCACACGACATATTTTGTCAATCCCATTACCAATTTTTAGCAATGTCACAATAAGTTTTTCCATAGATATCTCGTTTCTATAGGCGTAATTCGCCGGTGGAAGTATAGTAATTTCAGATGAAATTACTATCGTTGACTGCGATAGCAGGCAATCACGCGTAGTTATAAGTGCAATTTTATTGCACTCAGTTTGATGACAAACCCCACTTCGTGGGTTTGCGCCACCTAAGACAGTAAAACTGTCTTGGTGGAAAGGCACGAAAATCAATCGCTTAACGAAGCAAGTGTGCCTTTGCTTAAGTTGACAGTAGTGCTGTCAACTTAAGTATTATAATGAAAAAGAGCGAAGTGGCGAAAAGCAAAACTTTTCGCCACAGAGAAGTTTAGCGCATGCTGTTGATTTTTTCTACAAGTTCACGCCAGCTAGGATTTTTCTTATAAGCTGCTTCATACACAGGTTGCACGGCTGCACGCCATTTGTCCATGTCGGTAGGATAGGTGATGGTCCAGCCTTTCTTTTCATATTCTTTAGAAAGGGCAATATCTTGCTCCATAAACCAAGCGCGTTGGTATGCGCCAGCTTCCATGGCGGTCTTTTTAATGAGCTCTTGGTCAGCTTTACTCAATTTGTCATACCACTTATCGCCTGCCAAAATCACAGCAGATGCATAAAAGTGCAATACCATGGCGGCAGCGTTGGAAATTTCTGTAAAGCCATCGGCTTGAGATACGATAAAGCTATTGTCTTGGCCGGCAACAACGCCAGTTTGCAAGCTTGTAAATAATTCAGGATAGGCCACAGGCACAGGCACAGCACCCAAGGCTTTGTACATGGTAGAGTTAATTTCATTATCCATAGTACGGATACGCACACCCTTTAAGTCTTCAAGCTTATTGATGACTACGTCTTTGGTGAGAATGTTACGCCAGCCGTCTTCAGAATAACCTAAAGCGGTGATGCCATCGATGGCGCTGAATTTATCAAGAAGGGATTGTCCCACTTCAGAAGCAAGCACTTTTTCAAGGTGTTCGCCTGGCTCAAGCAAGAAAGGCAAAGCAAGAACTTCTGTTTCGGGCACAAAACCCACCAAGTTACCGGAAGTGGCAATCATGATTTCAAGGTTGCCAGCACGGGTCATATCCACACCTTCAGAATCACTTTGGGTTAAGGTAGCAGGATACAATTTTACATCAAAACGGCCGCCGCCATTTTTATCCAAAAGTTCTTTAAATTTTTTTGCACAGATATCATACACACTACCAGGACCCGTTACATAAGCTACTCGCACAGCAATCTTTTCTGCTGCTTCAGCATATGCACCCACATTCAAACAAAGAGTCATCAAAAAAACCAACAGAATTTTAAAGCATTTCATCGAACAATCTCCTTTATAGTGTTAATGTTATTTCCTAAAAACCTTTTTTGTACTTGCCTCCGTGCTTGCTATACGTTGTATTTAAAAGTTTATGGCACAATGCCATTAAGCATTTTAATAAATTAACCTACGGAAAAACCATATTTTACAGGATCTAAGGGATCTATAACATACGTGGCCTGCCCTGTAATATAAGCAGAACCTGTAATTTCCGGTAAAATCGCCGCAAAATCTCCCACTTTGCATGTTTCAAGAATACGCCCACGGAAAACGGTTCCCAAAAAACTTTCGTATAAAAAATCTTCACCTATCTGGATTTTATCGTGGGCATACAGATGGGCCAGTTTAGCTGAAGTGCCTGTACCGCAAGGAGAGCGATCGGCTTGCACTTCACCAAAAATAACCACATTGCGCATATGCGCTTTTTCAGGGTTAGGACTTGGCCCATAAAATTCCACCAAGTCTAAAGTATTGATGGGCAAGGTAGGATGCTGCATGGGTATAGTGTCATTTATAATTGTACGAATTTTTTCGCCAAGATTTGACAAATGCGGCACGTCTTTAGCTGTGATATACTCCATTCCCAAATTTTTTTGCGTATCCACCAAGGCAAAAAAACTGCCCCCAAAGGCTATGGTAAAAACAATGTTTTGCCCATCCACTTGTATTTCTGCGTCTTTATACACAAAAGAAGGCACATTCACGAGAGAAACTTCTAAGGCCTTACCGTTTTTTACAGAAACTTTTGTGCGAATGACACCGGCTGGTGTATCAAGGCTAATATGGGTATAGGGCTCTTCGGCCTTAACTATGCCTGTTTCCACAAGCATGGTGGCCACACCAATGGTGCCATGCCCACACATATTTAAAAAACCACCAGTATCTATAAAAATAACTCCGGCCGCACATTCAGGGTGCACAGGTTCACAAAGAACAGCGCCCAACATATCGTGGTGGCCTCTGGGTTCCAACATAAGACTTGTGCGCAAATAGTCGTATTCTTTTTCCATATGCAGCTTTTTTTCCATCATGCTGGCACCTTTAAGAGGGGCTATACCCTCATAAATAACGCGCGTGCTTTCACCGGCTGTATGTGTGTCAATGGCTTTTATGACGGATTCAAATTGCTGGAAATTAAGCTTAGGATGCATGATCATCTATGGGCACCTGCACAAAGTTACAAGTGAAAAAATCCTATGTTCCATTGCTGCATGGAACATAGCAAACGCTTTAAGCCAAATTTTACAATCCACAAAACAATGCCTCACCATGAAAGAAAAGTCAATGAAGAACTATTTTTTTGGGCGATGCGTGCACTTTTTTTCACAAAATATTTATTTGCAAGCAGCACCCACAAAAAACCCTTGATTTTGTCATATTGCCATATGTACACAAAAATAGTATCATGCAGTGTTTATGGCATTATGTTTCAGTAAAATTGCACTAACCTTTTATGCCCCACTGTGGAGGAGAACTCGGATGAAGTTTGCTAAATACGTGTACTTTTTGGCTGTTGCTCTTGTTATGTTTTTTGGAGCAAGCCCTGCTATGGCCGCTGAAGAGCCCATTAAAATTGGCTTGTATATGCCGCTTACCGGGCAAAATGCTTTTGGCGGACAATTGGAACTTGAAGGTGTGCAATTGGCACACAAAGAAATGCCCACCGTATTGGGCCGCCCTGTAGAATTGGTTGTGGTGGACAATAAGTCCGATAAGGTAGAAGCCGCCAACGCTGTGAAACGTCTTACCGAACGCGATAAAGTAAATGCTATCATCGGTACATACGGTTCTTCTTTAGCCATGGCCGGTGGTGAAGTAGCTGAAAAAGCCAAAACCCCTGTGGTTGGCACATCTTGCACAAGCCCCCTTGTTACCCAAGGTAAAAAATACTATTTCCGCGCCTGTTTTATCGACCCCTATCAAGGCCTTGGCGCTGCCACCTATGCTTATAAAAATCTTGGCTTCAAAAAAGCTGCCGTACTTATGGACGTTTCTAACGACTATGCTGTGGGCCTTTCTGCTTTCTTTAAGCGTGCTTATCAAAAGCTTGGTGGCGAAATTGTGGCTGAACTTAAATACACATCCGGCGACCAAGATTTCACAGCTCAACTTACCGAACTTATTTCTAAAAAGCCTGATATTGTTTTCATGCCTGCCTATTTTGCCGAAGGCGCTATTATCATGAAGCAAGCTCGCGAACTTGGTGCCACATTCCGCCTTATGGGTGCTGATGCCATGGATAACCCTGACACAGTAAAAATTGCAGGCAAAGCTGCCGAAGGCTTCCTCCTTACCGGCTTCCCCTATGCCCCTGATATGCCAAACATGAATGCAGAAGCTAAAAAATTCACCCAAGCTTGGAGAGAAACCTTCAAAAAAGAGCCTAACTTCAACTCCACTCTTGGTTATACCAGCTATATGATGATTATGGACGCTATCAAGCGTGCCGGCAAAGCAGATCCAGAATCCATCACCGCAGCTCTTGCCACCATCAAAGATTTACCAACACCTCTTGGCGTGTTGACCATCAACGCAACTCATGATGCAGAAATGCCCATCGGTATCGTAGAATACAAAGATGGCAAACGCGTTTATGTGGGCGAAATTAACCCTAAATAGTTTTTTATAATGCAATGAAGGTATGCCTAAAAAGCATACCTTCATTTTCCTACAAATAATTTTTACATGAGGTGGGACGCATGAGCTTTGAAATGTTCTTGCAACATTTTTTTAATGCCCTGACTTTGGGCTCTTTATACGCGCTCATTGCCATTGGGTATACCATGGTATATGGCATTTTGCGCCTCATCAACTTTGCCCACGGCGATATATTGATGGTGGGCGCTTATTTTGTATTTTTTGGCACCTTTGCTTATGGTATGCCTTGGGCTTTTGCTGCTATCATTGCCATTGCCGGTGCCTGTTTAGTGGGAATGATGGTGGAAAAAATAGCTTATCGCCCTTTGCGCGAAGCTCCACGAATTTCGGCCCTCATCAGCGCCATTGCCGTATCTTTCTTTATTGAAAGCTTGGCCGTAGTACTTTTTACCGGCCTTCCCCGCCCTGTATTGCAGCCTGAATGGCTTATCGAAAAATGGTCTTTTGGCAATTTACACATCTTGCCTTTAACAGCCTTTGTGCCCGGTGTGACCATTATTTTGGTAAGTTTACTGCTTTGGGTGGTATACCGCACAAAGCCAGGTCTTGCCATGCGCGCCATATCTAAAGACATTGAAACCACACGCTTGCTCGGTGTGCGCGTTGATAATATCATCACACTCACATTTTGCATCGGCTCTGCCTTGGCTGCGGCTTCGGGTATTATGTGGGCCTTGCGTTACCCTAAAATTGACCCCTATATGGGTATTATCCCTGGATTCAAAGCCTTTATTGCGGCTGTTTTTGGCGGCATCGGTTCCATTCAAGGGGCTGTTGTGGGCGGCCTTGTGCTTGGTTTTATTGAAATCATGACCGTTGCCTTTATGCCACATCTTTCATGATATAGAGACGCATTTGCTTTTGTATTACTAGTACTTGTACTTCTATTCAAACCCACAGGGCTCTTTGGTGAGCGCATGGAGGAAAAAATCTGATGCGCTTTGATAATAAATCTCTAGGCTCTTTAGCTTTGCTCATTCTTGGCTGGCTATTCATGGCCAATGCCGAAACATTTCTTGGCAATTATGAAGTGTATATTTTAAAGCTCATTCTCATAAATGCCATTTTAGCTTTATCTTTAAATCTCATTTACGGCTTTACAGGGCTATTTTCCTTAGGACATGCGGGCTTTATTGCCATAGGCGCCTATGTTTCTGCCATTTGCATTTTAAGCCCGGAGCAAAAAGAAATTATGTGGCTTTTAGAACCCATGATTTGGCCTTTTTCAGAACTTATGACCCCATTTTGGGTATCGGTGCTGGCAGGTGGTTTTGTGGCCGCCATTTTTGCCCTCATCATCGGTATACCTGTCTTGCGCCTTGGAGATGATTACCTTGGCATTGCCACCATGGGGTTTGCAGAAATTATCCGCGTTATGCTTGTCAACTTAACCTCTGTGACCAATGGTTCGCTTGGTATTAAGGGAATTCCCGGACATGCAGACTTAATAACAAGCTATTTATGGCTTGCCATAACCATTATATTTATTGTGCGCCTTGTGAACAGCAACTTTGGCAATGTGCTTAAATGTATACGGGATAACGAAATTGCAGCTAAAGTTATGGGTGTTAATGTATTTTTTTACAAGGTGCTTTCCTTTTGCTTGGGCGCTTTTTTTGCCGGTGTGGGCGGTGCCTTGCTCGGCAGCCATTTATCCACCATCGACCCAAAAATGTTTAACTTTCTTTTGACATTTAACGTGCTCATGTTTGTGGTTGCCGGTGGGCTTGGTTCCATTACAGGTTCTTTGCTTGGCGCTGCTGTTATTACTATTCTTTTAGAATGGTTACGCATTATTGAAGAACCCATGAATCTTATTTTTGTCGAAATTCCCGGCATACCCGGTATGCGTATGGTGGTGTTTTCACTCATCCTTCTTGGCATTATTCTTTTCCGCCGTGAGGGTATTATGGGCATGCGTGAGCTTACGTGGAACAGCCTATGTTTTTGGAGGAAAAAATGAGTCAAGCCGCAACCCAAGAATATAGCATGAAAGAATTTACCAAGCCCAATGCCCAAGATGCCGTTCTTTGGGTGGAAAATGTTATCATGCGCTTTGGTGGAGTTACCGCTGTTAATGAACTGAGCATGGCCATACCAAAAGGCAGTATTGTGGGGCTTATCGGTCCAAACGGCGCCGGAAAAACCACAGCTTTTAATGTTATCAGTGGTTTTTATACGCCACAAAATGGCCGCGTACTTTTTAATGGCCAAGAAATCACAGGCTTACAACCGCATAAAGTGTGTGTGGCCGGCATGGCGCGCACTTTTCAAAATATCCGCCTTTCACAACATTTGTCGGCTTTAGAAAATGTTATGGTGGGCTGTCATGTGCGCCGTAAAATGCCCTGGTGGATGGCACCTTTGGCCTTGCCAATGTTTACACGCGA
>CAYJGS010000090.1:0-8693 GCA_964369505.1 uncultured Desulfovibrionaceae bacterium
ATGCAACAGATCAAGGCTTCGGCCGGTTCTGGGAAAACCTATGACATAACCAAGCGTTTTCTTGAGCATTTATCTAAAGCAAGGCTTATGGCTCACGCGCCTTCTTGCAGCCTTGCGCACCTTAGTCAATCTCCACAAAAAGAAGGGATTTCCCCCCTCTATTTTGGTGATATTTTGGCCATTACCTTTACCAATGCTGCTGCTCAAGAAATGAAAGACCGCATCATGGGGAATTTAAAAAAAATTGCCCTTGATCTGGAAAAACACCCAAGCATTGATAAAGACATGGCAAAACGGTGGGTACAGACCATCTTACGCCAATACGGCGCCTTGAACGTGCGCACCATAGACAGCCTCTTACACCTTATAGTGCGCACAGCAGCCCTTGACCTAGAACTTCCGCCAGATTTTGAAAGCCTTTTTGCAAGCAACGACATGCTCAACCCCATATTTGAAAATCTACTTGAACAAATGTGGTACCATGAGGGCGCAGAAGAAAAACATTTACAAGAAGTGTTAGAAGCCGTGTGTAGTGCTCTGCTTTTCCGCGAAAGAAGTAAAGGATTTGCCACAGGCGCGCGCATACATTATGCCCTAGAATCACTCATAGAAATGGCCCTTACCGAAGGATTGCCCCCTTTAAGCCCTTTGCCCGCCATACAAGATGTGCTTCAGGCAAAAATTCAAGCCTATAGTCAAGCCGCAAATACTTTACTTGCCGATATTACACAAGAAAATATACTTATGCACGCAAGCGCCGCCAAGGTTTTTCAGCGCTGTGCCACAGGTGACATCAGCGTTGCCGGCAGTGCGTATTTATGCAAAGAACTCTGCAGAGATTGCGCTTTAAAAAATTCTAAAGACGCGGTTACAGAAGCCATAGAATATAGCTATCAAGACCTTTGCCACAAAGCAGCCGACCTTGCCCGCCATGGGCCACTCTTACAAAGTGCCATAGAATATTTGCCCTTTGTGGAGCTCACTCGCATAATACTACAAAATATAAAAGACTTTCAACAAAGCGAACGTGTTGTCTTAGCCGCTGTTATACCGCTTTTAGCCAAAGAAATCCTTTCTTTGGAATACGGTGTGCCCACGGCTCTCTGTCGCCTTGGCAGCCGTATACAACATGTTATGCTAGACGAATTTCAAGATACTAACCGCTTGCAGTGGGAGGCATTGCGTCCCCTTTTGGTAGAAAGCCTTGCCCGTGGCGGCTCTCTCACTTGGGTTGGCGATGTAAAACAAGCCATTTACGGCTGGCGCGGCGGCGATGCCGAACTTTTTGACGCCGTAGGCCGCACTAAAGAACTCACCGACATAGCGGGCAAAGCAAAGCAAACAACCCTGCCCACCAATTGGCGCAGTCGACAATGCATTGTACATACAAATAATACCCTTTTTACTTCCTTGGGCCATAACGACACGGCCAAAGAAGTGCTACAAGCCATGCTTGCCCGCGATTGCCCCCCAGAAATTTTGCACAATGCCGCACAAAAACTCAGCCAAGCCTTTAATGATGCCAAACAAAATATTCGCCCTGAATATGCACAAGAAGGAGACATGGGCGGCTATGTGAGCATGCTCGACATTGATGCCGAAAATGCTGCAGCATTGGAAGAAGGCGTGCGTAAAGCCCTGTTTATGCGCCTTAAAGAAGATATTGGTACACGTCGCCCCTGGGAAGAAATAACCATTCTTACCCGTTCCAATAGTGCCGCTTCCAAGGTAGCCCAATGGCTTATGGAGTGGCAAATACCTGCCATTACAGAAAATAGTCTTTTACTCGGCGCGCATCCGCTCATCCATGAAACCATTGCCTTGCTACAATTTTTAGACTGCCCCCAAGATAATCTGGCTTTTTGGAGCATTCTCAGCGGCAGTATACTGGCTAAAACACCGCACACACAGCGCCCCCCTATGGAAGAGCTTTTAATTTGGGCTCTTGAAGACCATAGCACTTTTTTAAGCACAGCTTTTAAAGAGCGTTGGCCGGACTTTTGGCAAGAAATTTTTGCCCCTTTCTATGCCAGTAACAGCTTGCTCAGCCCCTATAATTGCGTGCAGGAATGGTACCGCATTTTGCGCATGCACGAGCGTTTTCCCGAAGCTGAAACTTTTTTACGTCGTTTTTTAGAAGTGGTACACGCCGCCGAAGGTCGTGGCTGTTATTCCTTAAGCACTTTCTTGCACCATTGGCAAGAACACGGCGATAAAGAAAAAGCCCCCATGCCGGAGCACATAGACGCTGTGCGCATTATGACCATACACAAATCAAAAGGACTTCAATTTAAGGTAGTTATTATTCCTTGGCTCAGTTTTACACAAAAAGATAATAGAAAACCTACACTGTCTCAAGTGGATGGCTTGCAATTACTTGCCCCCTGTTGCAAGGAAATGGGCGCCATATTCTATGAACAACAAGCAGATAATGCCATAGAAGCCTTAAACACTTTGTATGTGGCTTGCACCCGCGCAGAAGAAGAATTGCATATTTTCCATACGCATACGGACAAATTATTGCAAATGCGCAATTTGGCCTGCGGCCTTCAAATACTCTTGCCAAAATGCGGTTTTGAACTGCCCTACACCTACGGCGTTCCCATAGTCAGTAAAGCCAGCGAAGAAGATACATATTCGCCACCCGTTGCAGAAGTAAATACTATATTTGCTCCCCACAAACTTGAAAACATAAAACAAGCGCAACTCATAAACACAGAAAACAATGCCGATACTGCACAACAAAATCCCATGCAATGGCTTCCGCGCTTAAAAATATATCGCAATCCCTTGCAAAATTTATTGCCGCATAAAAGCTCTTTGGAGCAAAAACAAAATATGGGCTATGCCCTACCGGCACATGTGCGCGGCACTCTTCTGCACCGTTGTTTAGAATATTTTGTGAGCACTGGCCAAGGGCAAGCGGTACAAGACGCGCAACGCGCCGTCCAATTAGGTTTACACATTGCGGCTCTACCTCCTTCTTTTACTCAAAGCGAACGTAAGGCTTTGTATGAAGATTTTGTCCGTACCATCACATGGTATGCCACATTGCCAGGCGTTGACATGTGGAACAAACACACCTTACCAGAGCATAGCATACTGGATACACAAAACAAAGTGCATAGAGTAGACGCCTTACTGCCCCCCATTGAAGGATTTGGTTGGCGCGCCATCGACTATAAAACGGGTGAAAAAAGCCCCGAAAACATTACGCAAATGCAGCGCTACCTTGCCCTTTTAGACGCTCTGCCTCCTGAAAAAAAACCCTTGCCCTCAAGTCAGGGTCTTTTAATCTATCTTGATGCAAAAGAATGTTGCACCATAGATGCTTTAGGCAAAACAATATATGCAAGCGAACCCCAATGGCGCGTACAGGAGTAAGTATGGCACATCCTTTTGTAATTTTTCCATGGCATCGCCCTTTTTTGCCCGATCTGCTCCACTATGTTTGTGAAATAAGTCAACATGCACCGGGAAAATCAGTCATCATTATCCCCCACAATAGGCCCCGCCGTTATTTATTGGATATTTTAGAAAAAAATCCCCATATAGGCCGCCCGGCACTTTTGCCGCGCATCATGACTGTTTCAGAAATGCTTAAATATTTCAGCGATCAACAACATATGCCGCAGCGCGAAGCCTTGCTTTTGGACAGTGTGCATATTTTATATACATGCGTGCAAAACCTAGCACAGCAAGGGCAATATACAGAGATTGCAGAATATTTTTCGCGCATGGATTTGGGGCAATTCTTACCTTGGGGCACAAGGCTTTGTAGCCTTTTTGAAGAATATATGAATCAGCTTTTGCCCGTGCAAGACATAGCCTATGTCGAAGGCGATGTTTCAGCCAAGGCCGCGGCACTTTTAGGGGCCCTTAGCCAAATATATGCAGACTATACGGCAGAACTTATGCGGCAAGAACTCACCACTCAAGGCTTGACCACATTGCTCACCGCACAGCACATACAAAATAAAGGAGTAGATTATATTCCCCCTCCTTTGCTAAGCCCCCACCAAGACGACAATATACATATCTTTATTGCCGGCCTCACAGCCCTTACGCAAGGCGAACACGTTCTTATCAAATCCCTTTGGCATAAAGGCGCGCATATCTGCTTGCATACCGACCCACACACGGCGCATGTCGACACAAGAGCCCAAAGCCATGCAGCTTGCACCGACCACACCCGCTGGATAGAAACTTGGCAAGCGCCATGTTTTATTCCTGATTTTTGCAAAGACACACCAGTGCATGGCCAAAATCAAGAACAAAACCAAAAAATATCTTTTTTTGCCGGCTATGACGTGCATTCACAGCTTTTGGCCGTGCAAGAAAACTTAGAAAATACCCACACCACCCAGAGCGCGAACACGGCCATAGTGCTTACCAGCCCTGACTTGCTCATGCCCACCTTGCACCATTTACCAAGACAAGACTTCAACGTGTCCATGGGCTATCCTTTAAATAAATCATCACTTTTTGGGCTCATAGAAAATATTTTACACATGCACACCAAAGCGCGCGCGCCGCTCACCGAAGAAACTTCACCAGAAAATTATCCCCAGCGCTATCATTGGCGCTCTGTGCTCCAATGTCTGCGCCACCCTTATATACGCATGTTGGCAATACATGAAAATTCTCTTGAAAATATAGAACAAAATACTTCGCTACAAAATATTTCACTCATGCCAATACTCTTTCACATGGAAAGAATCTTGCGCGAAGGCAAGCGCTTTGTGCAGCCCCACACCTTACTCAAAGAAACGCTCAAAGAAGCAGCGCTGGAAAAAACACCTTGTTTTGCTGCACAAAAAGCTTTGCTTGAAAAATTGTTTCACTGCCTTTTTCATAATTTTTGTGCAACGAAAAGCACAGCAAGCATGGCGCAAGCTCTTTTTGCCCTGGGCAACCTTTTATTGGAACACGCCCATTCTCTTTTGGAGCGATCCCCCCTTGATGCCGAAAGCTTGTTCAGACTTATGCAACATGTGTTGCCGGCTCTAACCATACCTTCTATGGCGCAAGAAATCTTACCGCAAAACATACTTTTTGCCCTAAGTCGTGAACTCATGGCCAAGGAACGCGTGCCTTTTGAAGCCTATCCCCTCACAGGTTTGCAAGTGCTTGGCATGCTTGAAACTCGCCTTTTGCACTTTGAGCGGGTGCTCATTGTGGACGCCACCGACGATACATTACCGGGATTTTCTGCAGAAGATCCTTTATTACCAGACGCCTTGCGCCAACTCATGGGCCTGCCCAGCGCAGAACAGCGCGAAAGAGTTTTTGCGCATACACTGTACCGCCTATTGGCTTCAGCTAAAGAAATACAATTTTTCTGGCAGGAAGGCTCGCAAAGCTCCGCTCTTTTTGACGGAAAAAAAAGCCGTAGCCGTTTTGTAGACGATTACATTTGGCAAGAAGAACAAAAAAAAGGACGCATCATAGAAAATGGAGAAACTCCTTTACATACAGCTTCTTGCCCTGTATCGCCCATCCAACAAGAACCTGTAAGCTTGTTAACCAATAAAGCTTTGCAACAAAAAATACACAATTTACTGCACAAAGGTATCTCTCCTTCAAAAATAGATACTTACTTGCGCTGCCCCCAGCGTTTTGCTTGGGAACATGTGTATAATTTACGGCCATTACAAGAAGTAAACGAAGGACATGACCCAGCAAAAGTGGGTACACTCATCCATAATACTTTACACAAATTGTACACCCCAAGCCTTGGGCAAGATGTGTATAAAGAAAACATACACAAAGCGCACGTGCAAGCATGTTGGGATTCTTGCTTCAATGACGAAGAATTAAAAGAATTTTTACCGCCAGACAGCCTTATGATGCTTAAACTGGCAGGGCCGCACAGGCTCATGCTCTTTATACAAAATCAGCCGGAAATGACGCATATTCTTGATTTAGAAAAAGAAATAGCAGCCCCGCTCATCATTGAAAAAAGCACGCATAATCCCCAAAGGCATATTTTTATGATCAAAGGCAGATTGGATCGTGTGGACAAACGATGGATCAATGATCAAAAAAGCATTGTTATTTTAGACTATAAAACCGGAAAAATCGAACGCCCTTCCCTTGCTGTTTGGGAAAATGAAGAACTTTGGCAAAATATACAATTATGGACGCCGGAAAGTGCGAACAGTTCCGCCACATTAGAAGACGTGGCCACAGCCTTTACCTCGTTGCAATTGCCATGCTATATTTATCTATGTAAGGAATATTATACCCAAAAAGTAGCCGACGCTGCCTTGGTGGACTTGGCCGAAAAGGGTAAGGAAATATTTCTTTTAGGAGCGGATATGGAAGAAAGCATGCGTGACACCATAATAAACACGCGCATAGAGCAGGTGCTCAGCTTTGTTTTAGACCATATGCACAGTGCCACAAGCTTTATGCCGCGCCAGGGCGAGCATTGCCAGTTTTGCCCTTATACCACATTGTGTCATAAATAAACCCACAAGGATATACATGAACTTTCTTTTTGTACACCACAATTTCCCGGCGCAATTTCATAAAATATCCGAAAAGCTGGCAGAAGATCCCAACAATACGGTGTATTTTCTTTCGCTTTTCAAAAGGCGTAGAGACTTAGAAGCCAAAAAAGTCCACTGGCTTAAAATAAATAGCAATAGGCACAAAGACCTCAATAATATCACTATACAAGACCAGTCCTTGGTTTTTGCTGAAAGTCTCTTGGACTTAAAAAAAAGAGGCTTTATTCCAGATGTGGTGCACGGTCATGCTAATTTTGGCACCATCAACTATTCCAAAGAAATCTTTCCCGAAGCTATACAAACGGGCTTTTTTGAATGGCTGTATTCCACAGAAACAGAAAAAGAAATTCACTATACCGCAAACCCTTTACCCACAAGATTAAGCTTTCAGCAAAGGCAATGCAATATCATAAGCGTTGGAGCTTTAGACATGGTGGATGTGGCCATTTCAGCCACAGAATGGCAAAAAGCACAATTACCCAAAGAATATCAGCAAAAAATACAAACCATACACAATGGCATAGATACCGATTTCTTTTGCCCAGGCGCAGGAGAAGCCTTGCCTCCCCACCTTTCGCACCTAAAAGGTAAAGAGATCGTCACTTTTACAGCCCGCTCCTTAGAGCCTCACCGCGGATTCTTATCTTTTTATCGTAGCATTCCATATATTTTGGCAAAACGCCCTCACGCGCATATTGTTATTGTGGGTAATACCGAAGTATCGTACTCAAATCCTTTAAAAAACGATAAAACGTATTTACAACTCATGCAAGAAGAAGTGCCTGTGAATACAGCTCATGTGCACATCTTGCCCCTCATGGATTACCCTTCTTATAAATCACTTTTGCAAATTTCTACGGTGCAAACCTATTTTAACGTGCCCTTTACCCTTTCATGGTCATTGCTAGAAAGTTTAAGTTGTGGCTGCACCACAGTGGTTGCCAATACAGCACCGGTGCAAGAAGTGATTAAAGACGGCGAAAATGCCCTGTATACCGATTTTCATGACGAAAAGAGCATAGCAGAAACCATCTGCTATGCTCTTGAAAATCACGCCAAGCTTGGGCATATACGCGCCAATGCTAGGCAAACAATTTTAGATAATTATGACGAAAATTTTATGATACCCAAATATATCAAAGCCATCACACAACAAACGTAATTTATTTTACATAAATCTTTTTGACCATGATTTTTCCATTTCTGTAAATCTCTACAGTATTTTCGTGATTCGGCATGAGCGAAATGGGCGTATCATAATATACCGTAGCATTATTTACTTTCATAATGATATCACCGGGAAATATATTTGCCGTGTACGCATTGCTATTGGCAATGACAGACGTGACTAAAACACCGGCGCGTGAATCATTTTTTGCCATAAATTCTACAGGAGGTTCTGCAGAAATAATCCCCAAAGATGAAGGATTCGCACTGGCTTTACCAAAAAATAAACCTATAAAGTCATATTGCTGATAACTTACAGGTACTTCTCTATAGCGCGTTTCTCCTGGCACTTCCACAACTTTAACTTCTTTTCTACCATCTCTTGTATACGTGGTCACTTTTTTTTGCTGTGGGGGTGTGTATTCGCTCACAGTGCGTGTGGTGTGTATAACGCCAGCATCGGCTCTGCGCCAAGCCACAAAACAAGCGCCCACTTTTTGGCCTTGCAATAAAGCATTATCGTCGCTTTCATCCACAGTACTTTTCCAATGCGCCTTACCTATGAGCACATAGCCACGCTCATAGGCTTGTTTTTCAATGACATCAGCACTCATGTGCGCTGGAAATTTTTCCACCTTAGGCGTTGGGCATGTTTGTACATTCGTACTTGTCATCATGGTGGAACCACTCACCGGCGTGTAGTGTGTTTCAAAACCACTGGCACATCCACCAAGTAAGGCTGCGGTCATAATTCCCAATAATATATTTTTCAGCATAGCTGTCTCCTTTAAGAACCACATATATTATGCTTAGTTTTGGTAGGTCAACTATAATCTTTGGTGGTATATATATTGCCCTCGTGAGTTCTTGCATTCGCTCTCGTTACTGCTCCGCGCCCCGACCTTATCCGCTCAGGTCGGCGGATGAGATGCAACTGGAAGCAAGTTCCAGTTGCCCGCCTACTTCGCTCAAGCTCGCTACCGCTCGAGCCTCCCGGCGGGTTAAGGAATC
>CAYJGS010000091.1:0-8662 GCA_964369505.1 uncultured Desulfovibrionaceae bacterium
ATTGCGCCTACTCTTGATTTATCGATCGTGCTGACTAAAGTCAGCACTCTGTAAGGGAAGGATTTTCATCCTTCCCTTTTTTATTATTTCCCCTACTTCTCTTGACAAATAGCAAATGCACAAGCTATGCTCTCCCATGGTTTAGTTTTTGTCCAAATGGGAAGAAGCAATGATGTTTAGGGTTTTACGCATATTTATAAGTATACTCACGGTATTCCTTTATTTTTTTCAAGGAACGTCCTTTGCCGCACCTATTCCCCCTCCAATCAAAGAGCAAATCAAAGTGGGCTATTATACCGGAGCCGTTAATAGCCTATACGCACATCCAGTAGCAAAACAGGGATATTTCCCTCTATTCAAAGAAATTGAAACTGTCTCTGATTACCAATTTATTTTTGAATATTATGCGAAAGACCAAGGGCTACAAGCCTTAGAAAAAGGCGAAATCGACCTTTTTGGCCCTGTCCGCATGACCGACACACTAAAAAAGAAATTTGTTCGCATGCAAGAGCCTGCTGAACGCCCACACATTTCTCTTGTGTTTAAGAATGATAAAAATGTTTATTATGACGCCCCCGAAGATATTGACGGCAAAACCATAGCCACATACTATGACAATGCCTATAATATTTTGCTCAAAGAATATCTTAAAAAAAACAATATCACAGCCGAATTTGTTTATGGAAACGCCTCTGATTACCATTCTCTAAAGGCCGATTTTTATTTAGTCTCCAACAGAAACAGAAATTTTAGCGATTATTTAAGCGCATATAATTTTATTGTAGATAAACTCTATTTTATAGCCAAACGCACTGACGCCTCACTTATCAAAGCGCTTGACAAATACTTTGATCGCGCCATTACCATCAATGGACAGCTTTTAGAAAAACTGTATTTGCGCCAGCTAAAAAGCCCCACAGCAAGACGATACCTAACAAAAACAGAAATGCAAAAACTTAAAGCAACTATATTCAGTGTGGGCTACACCATTGATCACCAACCCATTCAATTTGAAAATACAGAAGGTATGCCAGACGGCATAAGCGTTGATATTATGAACCTTTTAGCCAAAAAATACGGCTTCCAGGTAGATTATCACGGCTATGATCCTGAAAAACCAGAAGATAGAAAAGAATATGATATTTTGCTTTCATCGCAAGATATTATTGAAAATATTGACGACACCTATATCGGAACCGATACTTACCTTGAGTTACCCTTAGTTTTTTTTACCGACACTGAAAATTTACACAAGCTCAATGACAAAAAATATCCTATCAAAATAGGTATGTACAATTACGTTGGTTTTGACAAACAACAAATTCTAGACGCTTATCCAAACGCCAGCATCATCAATTTTAATAAAATAAGCGATGCGGTTGCAGCCTATTTTACAGGTAAACTTGATGTAGGAGTATTCACAACTACAGGTGCTGAGTATGTCACATCCCTTGTGGGGACAGAAAACTTCAGCATGATCAGCTCAGAATTTACCCTGCCTTTGCGTTTTTATGTCTCCAAAAAATTACCCTATGAATATGTAGAAATATTCAATCTTTTATTGGATCATGTGGATCAGAGCCAATTTAATATCATTGTGACAAAGCAATCTGTGGCTTTTACCCCAGACTACTCATGGTATAAATTGTTTATGGAATATAAGAATATCATTGTATTGATTGTATTATCTTTTTCTGCAATGGTTGTCCTTTATTTCTTTAATTCAGCGCATAAAAAAAGAGAGGCCATCCTTAATGCCATTAATCATGATGAATTAACCGGTCTTTCTTCCATATATTATTTTAACAAACAAGTGAGCGCGCATTTAACTTCTGCCGGTGAAAGCGAATTTGAAATTATATCCTTAGATATTGACCATTTTAACCTTATTAGTAAATTGTATGGCTATAATACCAGCAGAGATATTATCATTGGCATGGCAGAAGGTTTAAAAAATGCATACAAAAACTCCAAAGCCAGCGTTCTTTGTCGCGTAAATGCCGAATGCTTCGTCATATTCTATAAAGCCGGATCTACAGAAAAAATCGAAACTATCTGCAATAAATACGTTTTACCGGAAATACGTAAAATTTTAGGTGAAAAATTCTTCTTAAGCCTTTCTGTAGGCACTTCTACCATTGCCTCACCCGACGAATCTATTTTTATGCATATAGACAGAGCCAATATTGCACGTTTAAAAGGAAAAAGCCTGCACAAGCACACCTATCATTATTTTGACGATAGTATGCAACGCCTATATGAAAAGCAAACTCTTATTGTTTCCAGAATGGAACAAGCCATTCGCGATAAAGAATTTTACTTACAATACCAGCCTAAAGTAGACTTAAAAACCCTCAAAGTACACGGTGCAGAAGCTTTGGTAAGATGGCTCCCAAAAGATGGAGTGAATATATATCCTGATGAATTTATTCCTATTTTTGAATCAAACGGTTTTATTGAAACATTAGATTTATATGTATTTGAAAGTGTATGCCAATTGCTCTCAAAACATATTGATGCAATACAATTCCCCGTTATTTCGGTGAACCTTTCCACCTACACGCTCAAAAATCCGCACACCCCTATACATTTAAAAATTTTATTGCAGAAATACCAAATTTTGCCCAAGCAAATAGAATTGGAAATTACAGAAAGCGCTTTAATTGATGACGCCAGTCTTTTGCTAGATCAGGTGGAAAGCCTCAAGCAATTAGGATTCACCGTTTCTCTTGACGACTTTGGTTCAGGTGTATCAACGCTCAACAGGCTGGCCTCTATCAACGTAGATACAGTTAAACTCGACAAACTCTTCTTGCATTTTAATATTAATGACAAAAAAGGCTCCATTGTTGTGGAAAATGTTATTCGCTTGAGCAAAGAACTTAATATGCAAGTTGTTTGCGAAGGTGTTGAAATTGTAGAGCAAGCCATATGGCTTAAGCAAATGCATTGCGACTTGGTGCAAGGCTATTATTTTGAAAAACCCCTTCCCGAAGAAGCTTTCTTGCGCATTTTAACTGAAGACAAAACATATTCTTTAGCCATAAAAGAAGAACCCGTGCCTGACAACACCTTTACCGCATACAGTTTTGTACAATCATCCAATAAATCTCAATAGGATTTCATATGTATATCATAACCGGCGGAGCAGGTTTTTTGGGCAGTGCGCTCATTTGGGAATTAAATAAGGCTCAAATCAAAGACATCTTAGTGGTTGACAATTTGGCAACTTCAGAAAAATGGAAAAATCTTGTTCCCTTACAATACACAGATTATGTACACAGAGATGGTTTTATAAAAAAAGTACGAGAACAAGGCTTAAGCTATTTTGCTTCACATATTCAAGGTATAGTGCACCTTGGAGCTTGTTCTTCCACCACAGAAAAAGACGCCGATTTTCTTATGGCGAATAATTTCCATTACAGTCGAGATCTATGCAGTCATGCTTTGCAAAACGGTGTTCGCTATATCCAAGCGTCTTCTGCCGCCACCTATGGCGATGGTAGTCTTGGTTTTAACGATAGCGATAGCACTTTACAAAGCTTGCGTCCTCTTAATATGTATGGCTATTCCAAGCACCTTTTCGACTTATGGCTCCAAAAAAACAATTTGCTTGATGCAGTTGTGAGTTTGAAGTTTTTTAATGTTTATGGCCCCAATGAATACCATAAAGATTCTATGCGCAGTGTTGTTTGCAAAGCCTTTAGCGAAATTTTGCAGACTCAAAGCCTTAAACTTTTTAAATCAAACCATCCCGACTATGCCCATGGAAACCAAATGCGCGATTTTGTATATGTAAAAGATTGCACGCGCATTATGTATTGGCTATTAAACAATACTCACGTAGGCGGTATTTTCAACATAGGAACAAGCACTGCCCGCACTTGGAATGATTTAGCCAAAGCTGTTTTTAACAGCATGGGTAAAGAAACACATATCCAATATATAGATATGCCGGAACAATTACTTGGAAAATATCAAAATTACACCGAAGCTCGCATGGATAAATTGCTTGCCACAGGTTGCCCACCTTGTACCTATAGCATAGAAGAAGGCGTTAAGGATTATGTGCAAAATTACTTGCAGCATGGCGCCTATTTGACTCCTTAATTTCCGCTTGCAGGGAAGTTCATAATAAGCGGATAATAAAAAAGCAGATTAGCGCTTACCTTCCCCCCTTGCCGTAAGGCTATAAGGGGGGTGCGCGGAGCCATAGCGCAAGCGAAGGCGATGCGTGGGGGGATCCCTTCCGAGCTTCCGCTTTTTTGCCACATTACAAAGATACATTTAAAAGCTAAACTTTCTTATTGTCAGCAAAAAAGCGGATGGTTGGTTTTTGTGCAATTTTAGAAATTTTAAGATTTTTCTATGCGCACAAGGAAGAGGGAATTTTTCTGCGTAAATGTACTCAAGTACATGCGTACAAGAAAAATTTCATCTGACGCAGTGCGCATAAAAAAGATGAATTTTGCTAAAGTGTGCAAAAGTAGTGCAGCAAACCAAAGGCTGCACCTATTTTCCGAGCATCTTATCACCTGACACCCTGAATAGATAAAACGACAAAAGCCGTATTTCCAGCACAGAAATACGGCTTTGTTTAGCTTTTAAGCCGGAGAGGCGTGGCTTAAAGCAATTTGGGAAGGTGTGGAGGTTACCTAATTCACACAGTCACCTCTGCATTTACCAGAAACTATATAGTATGACTAATCAGCCTGCCTGCGAATAAAAGCCGGCATTTCAAAGTCATTTTCGTCAAAAACAAATTCATCTGCACCTGGCGTATAGCGGCTTGGTTGCGAAAGCCCCAAGACTTCTCTTTTACGCATATAAGGTGGCACTTCGCTTTTACCGTCATACCAGCTTTCTACTTGACCACGGCGTGACATATTTTGCACATTTGCTTGCGGTTGCGTTGGCATTTCATGCTCACGCGGCATAGCTTGCACAGGTTGCGACTGTACAGCCGAAAGCAAAGTTTGTTGCTGCGGCGGTGCTACATTTTGTGCTGCTTGCTGATGGCGAAATTGGCCTTGAGCCGGAGCCATGCCCATCGCACCCGATTGACGGAAGTTTGTTACAGAAGAAGTTGTTGTATCTTCAGGAGATTGCATACGATCCACAGCCTCAATGCCCGTAGCTACAACGGTTATACGCAATTCTTCGCCGGCATTATCGTCAAAAACCACACCAAAAATTATGTTGGCGTCAGGATGTGCAGCTTCACTTATAATTTCACCAATTTCTTGAACTTCATCACCAGAAATATCGCACGTTGCGGTAATATTATATAATACAGCCTTGGCACCGTCCAAAGAAACGTCTTCAAGTAAGGGGCTCATGATGGCGCGTTGGGCAGCATCGCGAGCGCGGTTTTCGCCAGAGGCCACACCTGTGCCCATAAGTGCCAGACCGGATTCGGCCATAACGGTGCTCACATCTGCGAAATCAAGGTTAATCATACCTTCTTCCATAATAACATCGGAAATACCTTTTACAGCATAATACAATACATCATTAGCTTTTTTAAGCATTTCAGTGAAAGGAGCTTTTTTGGGCGCAAAAACCAAGAGGCGATCGTTGGGAATGGTGATAAGGCAATCCACATGCTGACGCAATTCTTGCAAACCAGCTTCGGCCGCATTCTTACGCTTGTTACCTTCAAATGCAAAAGGTTTTGTGACAACACCTACGGTGAGTGCGCCAAGTTCTTTAGCTGTTTGGGCAATAATAGGAGCAGCACCTGTGCCTGTTCCACCGCCCATACCAGCGGTAACAAAAACCATATCGGCATCGCCAATGACTTCGCGAATGGCAGCAACACTTTCTATGGCTGCTTCTTTACCGCGAGAAGGATTGGCACCGGCACCAAGGCCGCGAGTAAGTTGCTCGCCGAGTTGAATTTTTTGTGTAGCTGCACTTTTATTCAGCGCCTGCACATCTGTATTTGCACAAATAAAATTCACGCCGCGCAAACCGGAATTGATCATGTGTTGCACAGCATTACCGCCGCCGCCACCAACACCAATAACTTTTATTTTTGCGTTACCAAGCATCGAATCTTCGTATCCGTATAGTTCCATATGCCTCTCTCCTCTCGCTTAAACATCCTCAGTTTAAGAAATATCCTTAAACCACATTTTCATTTTACCAAACACATTCTCAAACAATGAACTTTCATTACTTGCAAAAGTCCGTGGGCCTTGACCTTCTTTTTCTGCGCCATAGCGCAACAAGCCCACTGCTGTAGCAAACTTTGGACTGTTCACCACATCTTTTAAACCACCCACCTGACGTGGATAGCCGATACGTGTAGGAAGATTAAAAATTTGTTCACCAAGCTCCTGACACCCTTCAACCAGTGCTGTCCCACCTGTAAGAACCACCCCTGCCCCAATAAGATCCTTATATCCAGAACGGACGAGAGTTTGATCGACTAAATACAAAATCTCTTCCATTCGAGGTTCGCAAATTTCTGCCAGCAATTGCCTAGACAAACGACGTGCATCACGCCCGCCAACACTTGGCACTTCAATAAATTCATCATGTCGCACTAAATCTGTGAGGGCGCAGCCATATTTGGTTTTAATTTTTTCTGCTGCTGCCATGGAAGTGCGCAAACCAAAGGCAATATCATTGGTGAGATTTTGCCCACCAAGCGCAAGTACCGCCGTGTGCTTAATGGCGTCATTAGCAAAAATTGCTATATCTGTGGTGCCGCCCCCCAAATCCACCAAGGCTACACCGATTTCGCGTTCTTCTTCTGTAAGCACAGCCTTGGCAGATGCAAGGGCTTCTAGTGCAATATCAGCCACTTCAAGATTACTTCTATCACAAGAACGCACAATATTTTGAGCAGAAGACACAGCTCCGGTTACAATATGCACTTTTACTTCAAGGCGAACACCGGCCATACCAAGGGGATCTGCTATGCCGCGTTGTTCATCAAGCACATATTCTTGCGGTAAAATATGAATAACTTCTCTGTCTGCAGGTATGGCCACAGCTCTTGCCGCATCAAGGGCACGGTCAACATCACGCGGCTCCACTTCACCGCCCTTCACTGCAATAACACCATGGCTATTTATGCCCATAATATGGCTTCCGGCTATGCCTACATACACAGCGCGGATTTCGCATCCGGCCATAAGTTCTGCTTCGTCAATGGCTTTGCGCACGCATTGCACTGTTTGCTCTATGTTAACCACAACACCTTTGCGCAAACCGGTGGAAGGACACGTGCCAATGCCCACTATGTCTATATTGCCATCTTCTGCGAGCTCACCAACCACAGCACATATCTTGGTGGTGCCTATGTCTAATCCAACTATTAGTTCAGATTTACTCATACCTAACTCCCAGAAAATCCAATTAACTCATGTATTGTAAAGTGTTTTATCAACAAAAAAACACTTATTCCCCTATAAACTCTTTATAACCCACACATTACCTTCATAGGCACGAACTTCACGCACAGCGGCCAGTTCTTTTCTTCTGGCCAAATCGCCAATGGTAATGGACAAACGCTGCAAATTGCTTTTCCAATTATCTAAAGCTATACAAAGAAGTATTTCTCTATCATCAAGATAAAGCTCTACCCCTTTGGCTTGACTCAAACGCAAAGCCGAGATAGCGCCAAATTCTACCGGCAATCGCCCCGCCTTCAAATCTTCCACATATTCTGGCAATTTTTTGGCGGCACCCTCAAGCCCAGCTTCTATCTCAAGCGTTGGTAAAGACATAAAATTACTTGTTTCTACCGGTGCAATGGCTTTGCCTTCCACATCGGCATAATACAATATACCATCACGCTTAATCCAAAAAGAGGGCATGCGCTCTTTTACAGTAATCAAAAATCTATCTGGCAATATGCGCCTTACAGAAACATCTTCAACCCAAGGCGTGTGCAAAAGCTTTTGTTCTATATGCCCAATATTCACGTCTAGTGAATTGTCACTTAATTGCACTCCGGCTAAATCGCGCACCATTTGCTGCGACAAGCGCACATTTCCCACAACATCCACATGCTTTGTAGCAAAATATTCGCTGGTGGTGGCTTTATTGTACAACCAAAGCGACCCGGCAAAAAGCCCAAGCACAGTAGCAGAACCCGCAATAAAATACACTAAAAATGCAAAAATTCCTTTAACACCGGACAAAGCACCAAGCCCCCATTGAGGCTTTTTATTTGTCCAAGCAATTTTTTTTTCCTTCGGCGCAGCGCTGCTTTTTTTATACGTATTCTTTGTATTTTTTTTAGCTTTCAGCACCGTTTTTTGTGGCGGACTTTGTTTTTTTGCCCACGTGTTTTTATTTATCCTTGCGGCCATAAAATTTTCACTTCCGGTGTAAGCCTTATGCCAAATTCTTTAAAAACTCTTTCTTGAGCTTCGGCTATGAGCTCAAAAGCAGCGTCAGCATTGCCCTTACCTTCATTGATCAAAAAATTCGCATGCAAGGAAGAAAAACACATGCCACCCTTGCTTTTTCCTTTAAATCCACACACATCTAACAACTTTCCTGCAGGGTTCTCCGCGCTTGGATTTTTAAAAACACAGCCCGCACTCCAAGCCCGTACCGGTTGTGTAGACTTTTTCTTGAAAAAGTTGAGAAACATTACTTCTTTAATGCCATCACTATCTTTTTTGGTCAAGTTAAAAGTTGC
>CAYJGS010000092.1:0-8405 GCA_964369505.1 uncultured Desulfovibrionaceae bacterium
CCGGAGCAGCGGGCTGAGTAGCCGGAGCAGCGGCTTTAGCAGTCGGAGCCGGCTTTGGAGTTTCTGTTTTTGCCGGTTCTGCAGGCTTAGGTGCTTCGGGAGCATTGGGGGCAGATGCTTTTTCAGGTTCTGCTGCGGTGCTCTTTGGTGCGGTGTCATCGTCGTCTTCCTCGCCAAGAGCTTTGGGGGGTGCGTCAAGATTAATACCTGGCACGGCAGCTTTAATCATATCTTTAATGATGTCTACTTCTTGGCAAAGCAAGTCCAGCACTAATTCAAAATCCATATCACTGTTGCGGGCAGAGTCTACAATGGCGGCAGTGCGTTCAGCATAGAGCTTTATTTCTTGCAAATCCATGAAACTGCATGAATTTTTAATGGCAACGAGGCAACGGTAAATGGCGTCAATGGACGGTGTATGTGAGCTGTCTTTTTTGATAGTTTCTGTGCAGGCTTTTATAATATCAAGTTGTTGCACAACTGTAGAAGCAAAAAGGGCCACATCTTCAGAATTGTCGTCTTCTGCTTTGTCAGAACTTTCTTTTGCTTCTTCAGGAGCTGCTTCTACAGGTGTTGCTTCTGTAGGTGTTGCTTCTGTAGGAGTTGCTTCTGCAGGTGCGGCTGGAGTTTCTTCCATTTCTTCGGATACGAGAGCATACATGCTTGGCGGTAATTCAATGGTGTTGCCGGCTACAGCTTCACGTAATTGATGTAACACTTCGTCAATAACCGGAGCTTCAACCTTGCCGCTTGAAGAGTCTATGCCAAACACAAGGGCTTCCATGATATCTACCACAAAAAGCAAGAGATCCACAAGTTCAGCCGTAACTTGCATTTCGCCTTTGCGAATATTATTAAATAATGTTTCGGCTTCGTGGGTTAAGCTATTGAGTTCTTCAAATCCAATGATACCGCTATTTCCTTTAAGATTATGGAAAAATCGGAATATATCGTTTACTAATTCTTCTTGACCTTCGGGCTGTGCTTCTAATTGTAAAAGGCCAGTATTAAGGTTTTCCACCATTTCTAAAGATTCATCGGAAAAATCTTTTAGGTGCCCTTCGCCAAAGGCTGTGAGAGCATAGGGTGTACGTTTTGGGAAGCCGCTGAGCCATTCTTTGGGGCTTTTTCCAATTTTTACTTTTTGCACAGCAGGAGCTTTGGCTTTTGCAGGCTCAGTATTTTGCTCTTCATACGCAGGCATTTCTTCATGTTCTTCGTTGTCGGCTGATGCGCTTGTGTTTTCTGCATTTTCAGGTGTCGCATCTGTGGCGCCGCCGCCTTCCATAAGAGTGTCTATTTGCGAAATCATTTCTTCAATAGGCACGCCTTCATCGCTGTTAGTTTCTTCTAACTTATCAAGCATTTGGCGCAAAGCATCGGTAGATGCGAGAATAATATCCATAATGTTCGACGTGACGGTCATTTTGCCATGTCGTAGATCATCAAGAATATTTTCGCATCTATGAGCAAGCTGGTTGATAAAATTAAGCCCAAGGAAACCCGATGCTCCTTTTAAGGAGTGCATGGGCCGAAAAATCTCATTAAGCAACCCGAGATTGTCGGGAGCTTTTTCCAATTCTAAAAGGTTGGGCTCAATAGTTTCTAGATGCTCGCGTGCTTCAACAATAAAGTCAGCAAATAGTTCAGCATCCATAAAGTCTTGACTCATAATGCACCTTCAGGCCAAGGGTTAATAAAGATGATAGCTTCTGTCTTGTAAAAGAGTATATCGGCTAACCTAACAACATCTTTATATTGCGAACCATTTTTTCTGGTTGCGCTGGCTTTACCATATAGAGGTTTGCGCCAAAGCTCATACCCATTTGAATATCCTTTTCTTGTCCTTCTGTGGAAAGAACGATAATGGGTGTATCTTTGTACATATCTTGTTCACGCAAGGTTTTAATGAAGGTAAAACCGTCCATGCGTGGCATATTAATGTCTGAAATAATAAGATCTACTTGAACGCCATTGTAAAGTTGTTCTAAGGCGTCTAAGCCATCTTCGGCCGTAGTTACTTTAAAGCCTTCACTTTTCATAACAAAGGCCAGAAGGTTTCTGATAGTTTTGGAGTCATCGACAACCATGATATGTTTGCTCATATTATATCCCTAGATTGAATTATGTGGTCAACTATTTTGTCCACAGAAACGATACCGTAAATTTTGCTATCATATTCAACAATTCCACAAAGACACTCTGTGGGGGTTGTGCCTAATTTAGCTTCCACATTCCAAGAAAGTGTATTCTGTTTTACTGTAAACATATTATATATTTTATCTACAATAATGCCTACTTGTATGCCTTTGCACTGGCAAACAATTATAAAACTGTTTTTATTGAGTGCTTTTGGCTTGGTGCAGACAAAATGCTCAAGCTGTATGAGCGGTGTTATTCTGCCCCGTAAATTTATAACCCCAGGGATATGATCCGGTGTAAGGGGTAAGTGTATGGGATCCATGTATTTTATAACTTCTTGCACTGCCTCTATGGGTATGGTGTGCAATTGCTCTTGCAAATAGAAGAAAATAAGCTGTACATCGTCATATGTTTTAAGCAATTCTTCAATGGGCGGAGCTAATGCATTATAATCTTCTGGTTCCACTGCACCTTGGGGTGCGTTAATGCCAAGAGCCGCTGCTTGCTCACTTCCAACATATTTATGGAAAAATGCCTGCTCTGCAGCTGTAAAGGCTTTTGTTTGCTCACCTTTTTGTTCGTCGCTTTGCCCATCGTGTGGAAGAGCAAAATCTTGGTCTTGAAAATACTGCTCCGGTGTTTTTACCATAATGTTAATACTTCTTCGCTTAAAGCATTATAAGCCAACGCGCCACGGCTTTCGGGGGCAATGTCATAAATAGACACCCCAAGGGCACTTGCTTCACGGAAATGTGTGTCAATGCCTATGACCGTGTTGAATACGGCCGATCCCATTTTTTTTCGCAATAATTCCAGTACTCTTGTACAAGCTCTCGCTCTTTTGTCATACATGGTTGGCAGAGCTTTGTACCGTATGGGCTCTGGAAGTACTTTATTTAAAGTTCTTATGGTGTCAAAAAGCAATTTAAGTCCATGTAAAGCCAAAAAATCCGTTTGTATGGGAATAATGAGTATATGCGAAGCAATAAGCGCATTCACTAAAATAATACCCACGTGTGGCGGACAGTCAAGCAGTACAAAATCATAATTATGGCTTACAACTTGTAAGGCTTGATGTAATACCATCCCTTTTGCTTTGCGTTCTTGTAAATCCAGCTCAAGTTCTGAAAGTCGTATACTCCCGGCAGCAAAATAAATATTTTCATGACCCACATTTTTGGCCAGTCTTTGCCAAAGGCTTTGCCACTGCTCTTTATCTGCCAGCAAGAGATCATGTAATGTAACTTCTTGTTCTTCTGGATAAAGTTTCATATGTAAGGAAGCGCAGGCATGTGGGTCAAGATCTAAAATAAGAACTTTTTTACCAAGCCTTGCCAAAGCCATCCCCATACTTAGTGTTGTGGTGGTTTTGCCTACACCGCCTTTTTGATTTGCAATGGCTATAATTTTAGCCATGTTATCCTCTTTTCCTAGTGTCTGATTAAGGCCTCTGTAAGTTATGCTAGGTTTTAGGTTTCAAATCTGCAAAGCAAATTTTTATCTATTCTCGATTTTCAGTTGCACTGACTGTCGTCAATATTTCAAAAAAACTTCGTCCGTAACGGTTCGCAAAAATTTTGCTTTAGAGCTTGCGAAGTAAGCATTATTTTCGCAATCTTTCCGCTTTAAGCGGCGCAAAATCTTCATAGATTTTGTGGTATTTACTTTCGCAAGCAGATACTAGGTCTGCTTCATATAAACTATAATGCCTGTATGGTGTTCGGGTTTAAAGGCGCGGCTTATATTATGCAAAGACTCCGAGTGCCCAATAAGCAAAGCGCCGCCAGGGAGAAGATTATCGTAAAATGCGTTTATAACTCTTTTTTTCATATCATCGTCAAAATAAATAATAACATTACGGCAGAAAACAATGTGTGATTTTTCTACGCGTGAAAGCTGTATTTTGTCGTTAAGATTTAATTGTCCAAAGCTAATAAGCTTTTTAAGCTCTGGCTTTACGTGATATACAGTACCTTGCTTTGTAAAATAGCGGTCAACAATTTCTTTGGGCGTTGTGCGTAAAGCATATTCGGCATAAATACCACGGCTTGCTGCTTGTAGCACTGCCTCAGAAAGGTCACTGGCAGTGATTTTTATATCCCAAGTATTGATTTCTGTTTTTAATACTTCGTGTAAAATCATAGCAATGGTATAGGGTTCTTCACCCGTGGAACAGCCTGCCGACCAAATGCGCAAACGTTTTCTCCCGCTTTTACGGCATTCTTCGATGGTGCGTTTTAGCACTTTATCTTGAAATACTTTTAACTGAGGAGGATTACGATAAAAACTTGTTTCGTTTGTGGTAACCACTTCAAAAAGCTTAGTAAGCTCAGCGCGTTTGCCCACATCAAAACGTAAATAATTATAATATTCGGCATAAGATTTGAGCTTTAGTTCTTTTACTCTATTGCTTAAGCGGTTTTCTACCAAATATTTACGGTTTTCAGCTATGAAGATTCCACATTGCGTGTAGATAAAATCGCGCAATTGCACAAACTCTTCATCGGTAATAGCTAATGCTTTACCTACAGTTGTGGCGGGGCGCTTAAATAATCCTGACATTTTTCTACCCCTTCTTCATTATTTCAATGGCTTCGGCGGCTGCGTTTTGTATTTCTGGGTCATCATGGCGTATCATATCCAAAAGAGCTTTAAAAGCCATATTTCCGCCAATGGTTGCCAATGTTTCGATAATTTTTAGAGATATCATCAGACTGGCATTTTCAAAGCGAATGAGCAGTTGCTCTACGGTATTTTCAGTTTTTTGGCTGCCAAGAGCTTCTATGGCTCTTATACAAACCCATTCGTTAGAATCATTTAAGGCATTGACAAGATAAGGTATAATTGTTGCGTCTTGTGAGCTTCCAATAACATCTACAACGGCTATGCGAACTTCATCGGCCGGATCTTGCAACATTTTCAATAAATCACCCATATGTTTTGCCAAATCAATCTCAGGTTTGGCAAAAGCTTCTACGGCCATTTGGCGTACATAGGGGCTTTCGTCTTTCAGACTCTTATTTACAATGTCATAAATGTCTGCAATTCCAGTATTACTTAAAGCGTACAGGGCAATAAGTCTATGGTCTTCGTCGCCTTCAACGTGCATTTTTCTAAAACGCTCGGTCAATTCTGCGGTATTTAAGGCAACGCAAGCCTCTAATGCTGCTTCTTGAACATCGGTATAAGGGTGATCTAATTGTTTAAAGATAGCATCTTGAGCTTCTACGTATTGCAAGAGTGAACCAAGACAATGCATAGTACTTTTGAGCACATCGCTGTCTGTGTGTCGCGAAAGAATATCTAAAATAAAAGGAGCATATTCTTGTGTGGCATGATTTGCCATATATAATGCGGCAAGGCCTTGGGTATTGTCGTCCAGATTCCAAAATATTTTGGTCAGGGCTTCCATGCATTGATTGCCTTCAATATGCAAAGCAGCATCAAGGGCAATGTGCGTCATGGCAATATTTTCTTGCTGTAAAAAGTTTGCAAAATTATCATTATAGCCAATGGCAGCTAAAGTTTTTATGCCATGTTGGTATAGTTCTTCTTCATCTGTAGGATGGTTTTGCAAGATATATTGCATGACAATAGATGAAGAATTTCCATCACCTATGACTGATAAACCAAGCAAAGAAGCTTCTTGGATGCTTTCGTCTTCGTCAGTTAAAGCATCTTCAAGATATTCTTTGAATTGTTCTTGTTCTTTGGTCGAAAGCAAGGGGAGTGAAGACTTTCCTAGTATTTGCACTATGGCTTTTACAGCTTTATGGCGCAAGGCAGATCCTGCTTTTTGCAAAAATTGCAAGAGCAAGGGGACGGCTTTAATGTTTTTCATCTCTCCAAGGGCGACAATTATCATAGAAGCCACAAGCGGAGAGCATGTGGGTAGTATTTTTACAAAAGTATTTATGGTGCTGTCGTCACGAATTTTAACAAGAGCTTCTACAGCGGAAAATTGCACCCATTCTTCGTCTTGCATGGCTTGGTGTAAGGCTTCGGCTGCTTCTGGAAAGCCCAAAGTTCCAAGGCTCATGGCCGCTTGGTAGCGAACATTGACTTCTGGGTCTTTTAATAATGCTTCACAAAGCAACGGCACAGCTTTACGGCTTTTGCTGTGTCCCAAAATATCAGCCATAAAAATACGCAGGTCAGGATCTGCATCACGTAAATAGGGCTGAATGGTTGCAATATCGTCACCGCCTATTTCGCGTAATACATCCATGGCGATGTTACGCAAAGAGACTGCGTCGCTGTTAAGAAGCGGAAGCATTTTAACAATGGTCTCCTTGCCACGAATTTTGCGTAAAGCATATTCAGCTGCTTCTTGCACGCCGATATTATTGCTTTTAATATGCTCACAAAGCGCAGGAATTGCTTCGTTTAGACCCATTTCGGCTGCAGTAAAAGAAGCACTTCTTATGCAGTCTACATCATTACCTTGCAGGTCGTTTAATACTTCTTGCGGTGTTGGAGTTGGCATAGCTTTACTCGTTTTTAGGAGTTATGGAATTAGCCTTTTACTGCTGTCATAAGGGCATCGGCTACATTGTCAATATCTAATATCTGGTCTGCTAGTTTGGCATCCACTATGGCTTTTGGCATACCATATACCACACAGGATGCTTCATTTTGCGCCATGATGTAGCCGCCTTTTTCTTTAAGTTCGCGTATTCCTTCAAGCCCATCGCTTCCCATGCCAGTGAGAATCATTCCTAAGGATTTACGGGGTAAACAGCGAGCTACAGAATGCATAAGTTCTGTAGCAGAAGGCTTATAGAGGGCTTCGGCCGGAGAATCAGAAATAACGATTTCTGGCAAAGGACCACGCATTTTTAACGTGATGTGTTTTCCTCCAGGGGCAATATAGGCGTGCCCTTGGCGTGGCTTTTCGCCGTGCACAGCTTCGCTTACGCTGATTTTGCAAACGCTGTCCAAGCGTTTGGCAAAAGGGCCTGTAAATGCGGCAGGCATATGCTGTGCTATAAGAATGGTTGCAGGAAAGTTTTCGGGCAAAGCAGAAAGAACTTTTTGCACCGCAGGAGGTCCACCTGTGGAAACACCAATGGCCACAAAGTCTCTGGCTCCTTGGCAAGGGGTGCCACTAGCAGCACTTTGTGGCGCGCTATTTGCGGTACTTTGTCTTGCTTGAGATTTTTGCATGCCAAAGCGTAATTGCATAAGCGATTTTCTTCTGGCAAGAAGTTTAATCTTTTTGGTAAGTTCTTCTGCAAAAGCGCCTTGGTTGGAGCTTAAAGATTTAGGAATAAAATCAAGGGCTCCGTATTCCATCGCCTTCAGCGTGGCTTCGGCTCCTTCTTCAGTGAGGGAACTTACCATCACAATAGGAGTTGGTTTTGATTTCATGATGTGCTGTAAAGCTGTCAAACCATCCATTTTAGGCATTTCTATATCAAGAGTTACCACATCAGGATCCAAGTCTTTAACCATTTGAACAGCTTCTTCGCCATTACAAGCCATGCCGCAAACGGTAATATCTTTGTCGGTAGCAAGTAGCGTGTTTAGTGATTTACGCATAAACACTGAATCATCAACTATAAGTACTTTTGTCACAATGTGCTCCTAAACAAGATGTACAAAATTAAATATTCACAGAGGAACCTAACAGAACAACACTACGCCAGTTTATATTTTTTGACAATATGGGTGCATGTCAAATTTTTGCAGTTTAAGATTCAATTTTTGTGTGAAAAAGTTAATATAAAAGTTACTTGAGAAAATACCTTTGCATTGCAGCGTGAAATAATTTTGGAAGAAAAGGCACCTGATCAAACCAAAGTCAACATATGCGCGAGGGCATTTTTATGAATTTGTAGTAGTATTCATAAATTGCTGGCGCGCGTTAAAATTCTACACAATGTATATGTAAGGCATTTTAAGGGTTGATGGTAGTTTCAAGTAAAGACTTCTGGGCAATTAATGCGCAAGGGGCTTTGGAGTTTTGACCCTAGCCAAAAAGAAGGCTTTTCTTTCCTCATACAAGCAATATATATCCCATATATGTGTTTGTAAATATGAATTTAAGAAAAAAAGTATGTTTGGGAATAATTTTTTTGACGTACGTGAAAAATGAAGATTTTTTAAGTGGCAAGTGGTTAGAATAAGCGTAGTTGGCAAAAGCACCTGCTGCTAGGAAGCAGGTCAGACTGCGGACAAACTCTGCATTACAAAAATGCTTTGTGATGTCTTGACGAAAAGTTCAAAACGTGAACTTTTAGGCCTTAGAAACGCTGTGTGAA
>CAYJGS010000093.1:0-8331 GCA_964369505.1 uncultured Desulfovibrionaceae bacterium
AGCGAATTACTCTAGACATTGATATAGATCCTTCCGTACCCACACATCTTTTGGGTAATGCTCATTGCCTAAGGCAAGCGGTAGGGCGTTTGTTAAAAAATTCTGTGATGTATACTCGTAAAGGTAGTGTAAAAATACGTGTACGCTCAGCCATAGACATGCCTTCAAGATTTCATACGCAAAACTTAAACAATCTCCCCATACATCTTATTATTGAAGTGGAAGACACGAGTGAAGGTTTTGTGGTAACAGAGAATCAAAACCTTTTGAAGAGCTTTGCAGCATCCGTAAGCCGGGGGAATAGAATTGCTTCTCGCCCAGTCATTAGTCTTGCAGCTATTAATGATTTAGCAGAGTCTTTGGATGGTAATGTAACGACATTATATAATACCAAAAATGGAGCGTGTTTTAAACTTGTTGTACAAATGAAAATGGTTGAAGAAAACCATAGAATGAGCTTTAGTGCTCATAATGCACACACATTATCACAAATAAACCACAAAGCCGTGCATGAATCCAAAAAAGAAGCTCACGATAGTATGGTGAATACTTTATCACTTCCATTGGAATCAAATGCTCAAAATTTGGATAATGCTGATGTAATTAAAGCAAGTGCTCTATTAGCAACAGATAATCCTATCTCTATTCTTGTTGTGTATACAGGTGTTATATCAAACCAAGATAAAATGGTTTTACAGCAGGAAAATATTAACGTGACCCAAGTGTCCACAGCCGGCCAAGTTCTTGAGGCTATAGCAAATCCGAATCACGGCTATTCTGTTGTTTTTATTAATGATGCTGCAGATGTGGATATGTTCTATCTTGCTACCAGAATTAGATATACTGAAAGCCCTAATGCAAAACCAGTTGCCATTGTGCTTATAGCTGATAATATTATTCGCACCGATATGGACGTTATGCGCTTTTTTAACGTATCAACCGTAGATAATTTCCAAAAAGATCCGCATGTGCTTACAAAGCTTGTTCGTCTAGTCATGCAAACATCTAGTAATAAAATATTCCAAGGGGGCAGTTTATTAGATAAAACAACCATGGATAAAAATTCAACAAAACTTTTTGACATGCAAAAAGCTTTGCAAAATGCTAAAAACGATAAGCAATTATTACGTTCTATATGTTCCATGTGGATACGCTTTTACCCAAGCCAAGTGGAGCGTTTGCAAGCAGTGATTGATGAAGGCAATGAAGAAGAAATTTTACGCTTTTTGCGATCAGTCAAAAATTCAGCAAGCACTGTTTCCTTACCCATGCTTTGGGCTGAAGCTGAGCGCCTTGAAAAATTAGTTGCCGAGGGCAAAAGTGTGCGTTACGAAAAGCTATTTTCTATTTATGAACAATGCTTTAAGCATTTACAAAATGGCTTTAAAGAAAATGAGAAAAATCAAAAAATGCATGAGCCAAAATCTGTACACACAACAAGTACTATACAATAAACAACTTAATGTAAACTTGGCAAATTACCATAAAACTAGCGCACTGAATTGCACACCCGTTTATTTTATGCAAGAAGCTTCTTTTTCAGCACGGCATTTTCCACCAGCAAGGCTGTATTATTTTCACTCATGCGTATGAGCTCTTCTTTGGCAGCGTGCAATTCTATGAGGATACTTTCTTGCTTTTTCAATAGATCTATTTCGTTTTTTTCCAATTCTTTATTACGTTTTTTGCAGGCTCGCTCCTGGTCAGTAACAAAGGGTTTAATAACTTTTTTGTATTCTTCGCCGGTTTTATGCTCAAATGGGTCAATGGCAGTAAATATTTTTTCTAACACTTCTGTGTCATTCACAGGGTGCATAATCCATGCATGCTCCACAAAATCTTCATAGCGCATGCGGGCTATTTCTTCAATATTGGCAAAGACTTTTTCTCGATGTGTGGGCTCTTTGGTGCGCCATATGATGGTTTGGGGATTAGCATTGTTTGTTTGTGTGCAATAAGAAAATTCTGGGTACAAATGGTGAATAGCAAATATGGCTTTAAACACATCACCATGCCATATTGGCTCACTGGCAAGCCCCGCGCACTGTTTCCACAAATTGCTCTTTTCTCGATTATCCATAGCAGAAAAATGATGACAGGGAACAGTATCATCAATAATCCAAATTGTGTCTTCATGTGCATAAGCCAAAGAGTTTTCAAAGTCTCTTAATGTTTGTTCAAAGGTGTGAAGACCATCAATGAATATGACATCAAATTTAAAAGGTCTGTTGTGATACAGGCCTTGCAATGGGGCTATACGTTCTGGGAGTTTTTCAAAAAAAACATCGGAAGTTTCAGGATAAAAAAAGGCATTTGGGTTAGCATAAAGGCTAGTGTCAAACAAAAACGCAGGGTCAACGCCCATTTTAAATGGAACATCCAAATTTAAAAAAGTGTTGCCATTTTCTACGCCTATCTCAAGATATGTTTTGGCATAAAACATATCTATATAGGATTGTATTCGATGCCATGTAGTGCTCAATATACGTGGAAGGCTTGGGCCTGTGTAGCTTTGCGCTTTTTGGCTACGGTATTTTTGCAATTCTTTTTTGCGTTGGCTATCGAATGGTTCGACGGCAACGGCTTTGCGAGCATAGTCTATAGCTGTATCTAATTCTCCCTGTGCAGCATACATGGCAGCGTATTGCGCGTGAGGTTCACTCCAAAAGGGATTTGTGTGCTTAGCCTCTGTCATAAGCTCTTCGGCTGCAGCATAGTTTTTATTTTTCACCAGATATTCAGCCAAATACGTTTTGCAAACAAAATTGCGTGGCTCCATTTCCACCGCCTTGCGGGCATAATCTATAGCTTTATCCAAGTCGCCTTTGTGCGCAAAAAAGCGTGCATTTTGGGCATAGCGTACAGCATGGCGTGGATTATCTTGCAAAGCTTTTGCTAATACTTGTATGGCCTGTGCTTGTTGGCCAGCTTGCTGTAAATAGGCAGATAGGCGTTCTTGCGCTTCTATATTTGTGGGGGCAATTTCTACGGTTTTTTGTATACATGCTAAAGCCTTATCAAGGTTCCCTTGGGCATGGTGTATGGTGGCAAGATGCATATAAGCATCACCCCATGACGGATTATGCAAAAGGGTTTGCGTCAGCAATTTTTTGGCCGCATCAAAGTCTTTTCTTGCCAAGAGATATTGCACCAGCTCAGATTTATATTCTAGATTATGCGGTTCAATTTTTACAGCTTTTTTTGCATATTCAAGGGCTTTTTCTAGCTTGTTTTGCATAGAATAAATATGGGCAATTTTGACTATGGGACTGCTCCACTCAGGATTGCGTTGACTAAGAAGTTCTTGAGTATGTAAAGCTGCGGAAAAATTTCCTGCAATCATATACAATTCTGTAAGTTTTTTATAACTTGCAGTATGCTGTGGAGTGGAAGCAATCTTTTCTTGCAGCCTTTGCACCTGATGGTGATATTTTTTAAGCGGAAGTGTTATGCTCACGCCACCATGGAGATGATACTGCTGTATGGCTTTAAAAAAATCCACATACATAAATTCTTCCAAAAGGCCTTTTTCCGCCAAATGGGTAAAAATAATAAAGGCAGTACGATATTTTTTTTGCTTATACAAAAAATAGGCGTGATAAAAAAGCTTTTGCCCCTGCGTTAAAGCAGGCAAAGGTGTCTCATATATTTCAGGAACTACGCATTGCTTTTGGCTAAGCGCTTCCGGCCTGGTGAATAATTGAGGAAATATATCTATATCCTTGGTAAAATCATCTGTTTTATTAAGAATATCTTCTAAAATTTGCAAATCTAAAGTAAAAAGGTCATTAGCCTCATCCTTATGGTCAGAATATAAAACGGTTTTTTTCAAATGGAATAAAAAGTAATTATCTGACTTACTATTGGCTATAATATTAAATGTTTCCGTATGCTCTCTCGGAATAACAATAAAGCGGGTTTGTACATTTTTTGTAAGCAAAAGGGTGTGTTGGGCAGAACCGCCAATCATAAAGCACACCTTGGCACTGCTCATGGCTTTAAGTTGCTGTGCCACAGAAAGATCTTCTGGGTAAACAATTTGCCACCCACGCTTTTTAAGCAGCACCTCTAGGCTTTCTTCATTGGTGCAGCCTCGAATTTTTGCACGTGAAAAATACACATATTTTCCTGCAATGGGCTCTTCTTCATGATATCCCAAAAATTGCGCTTGTTGTGGGTGTATATGGGTATTAATACCAGAACCTGGTTCTGGAAAGTGCACTTTTGCAAATTGAGTGGGTTCATTCAAGAAAATGTGTTCATTGCAAATGCCAAGCGATTGAAATATTTCGTTTTGCCAAGACTTAAATTGTGAAGGCGTGTGAGAGAATCCATTTACCCCCACCCAAACAATGGGGATATTTTTTTCTTTGGCATACCATAACCTTTGTAAATCTTCTAAAAGAAAATGTCCCCAATGCATGAAAAAAATGCCGCCATAAATGACTTCTTGATTGGAATATTTCCAAGGTTTAATGTAGGGTAATTGCAAAAATTTTGTGTCCACATCTATCATTCTGCGCACCCAAGGCAAGGCCTCTTTTTGCGCATAAGCCCCAAGTGCATAGGCGCTTATTTGCCCAGTAATGTCGCCCACCATGGGCAACAAGGTAGCTTTATCAACAATTTCACAACGTAAAGGTGCAATAAGTGTGTTTTTTTCAGGCGCATGATGGGACATGAATATTTCCTTAAAAAATAGTGGTACAAAAAAATAATTGTCTAAAACTTTTTAAAGAGTACATGCAATACAGTATTTTTTCAACCATAAATGTATTACTTAAATTGTTATCTCAGACAGATAAAGGCAGTTTTGTTTCTTCACGTTTTTGAAATGTACATGCATGCGTAAAACCAATATTTTTGAGCATGTCTATAGACTGCTCAAAAGCTCGCATATAATTATTTACCGTGTGCGCATCGCTGCCCAAAGAAATCTTTCTTCCGCCAAGTTTATAATATAATGAAAATATATAGTTAAGATAGCCACTATTATTAACTTGATATATATTTTTTGTATTAAATTCAAGCGCCTTTTCTTTTTCCATAACCAAAGTAAGTACTGTGCATAATTTTTCTTTATGTTTTTCTATGACGACAGGATCTATGTAGCGCAGTAAAAAATCAATATGCCCCACAATATCATAGCAAGAACAATTTTCAAGCATATGTATATATAAATCTAAGTAAGCAGCATAGGCTGCATCAGAACTCTTACTATGAGTAGAATTTCCTCTTGCTAGGTTTTCATCTTCACTCTCATGCACAGACATGATAATAACGTCAAAATTTTCCTTATCCACAATATTTTCTATATCTTGAAGCCTGGAAAATTTATACCCAAGTTCTATACCTTTAAGGATTTGCATATCATATTTGCTTTGCATTTCTTGTATGGTTTGGCGTTGCAAAGCAAGGTCAGGCATGTCGTCCATACCCAAAAAAACACAAGAAAGATCTAAATGTTCGGTAGTTACAAAATGGCTAAGCCCTAGTTCTTGCGCCCTTTGTACATATTTTTCAAAACTTTCTTGCGAATCGCTGGAAAGGAAAGTATGTACGTGTTGATCATAGATTTTCATAATAAACCCTATATGCTAGAATATTAAAGCCATCAAAGGCTACTCATTCTGCCTGCACCTGTCAATGTACGCATAATTATATAAGCAAATTATATAATTTTTGACAAAAAGCCAAAAAAATACTAACAGCTTACTAGCAAAATAATTCATAAAATTAATGGAATATATGAAATATGGGAACCATCACAAAGGCTGTGCGCATGTACGGAGCCAAGCATTTGCGCTTAGAAGAATTTGCCCTTCCTGAAATTAAAGACCATGAAATTTTAGTAAAAATTATCAGCGACGGCATTTGCATGTCCACCTACAAATTACTGCAACAAGGCAAAACACACAAACGATGCCCCCAAGATATTGACATTAACCCCATTATCATAGGGCATGAATTTTCCGGACGCATAGTGCAGGTGGGTAAAAAATGGCAGCACCAATTTACAGCAGGTGAAAAATTTGCTTTGCAACCTGCCTATAATCAAGGAGAAAATGTAGCTTCTCCCGGCTATTCCTATGAATTTTTTGGCGGTGCCGCCACCCATTGCATTATTCCCGAAGAGGTCATGGAAGCCGGTTGCCTTTTACCCTATGACGGTGCAGCCTATTTTGAAGCTTCCCTTGCAGAGCCCACAAGTTGCATCATTGGCGGATAAAACACCATGTACCACACCAACAAGCAAGACCGTGCGCCTATTTTAGGTATCAAAAAAGGCGGCAATGTGCTTATTTTAGGCGGCTGCGGGCCCATGGGCCTTTGTGCCATAGAATACGCTCTTATGGCAGGCAATACACCGCAAAGAATTGTTGTCACCGATGTGGATGCTGCGCGCATACATAGAGCAAAAAAGCTCATATCGCCAGATTTTGCCCAAAAAAAAGGTGTGGAGCTTCACTATATCAACCCCACAAAAAATACCAATATATATCAAGACTTACTTACTATAAGCCAAGGCAAAGGCTATGACGATATTTTTGTATATGCGCCCAGTAAAGAATTGGTAGAACTTGGTGACAGCCTTATGGGCTTTGACGGCTGTATGAATTTTTTTGCCGGTTCGCCGCATAAAGATTTTACGGCCAATATCAACTTATATAATTGTCATTATACATCTTCACGCATTGTGTGTAGCACAGGCGGCAATGTTCAGGATTTGAAAGATGCCCTTGCACTTTCTGCAAAAGGCACCCTACGCCCAGCCATTATGATAAGCCATATTTGCGGCCTTGACGCTGTGGCAAAAACCACTGCCGCCCTACCCCACATATGTGTCGGAAAAGTATTGAGCTATCCCCCCATACACATGCCCTTAACAGCCATTGCCGACTTTGAAGAACTTGGGAAAAAAGACCCGCTTTTTGCCAAATTGCACCTCAGCGTAGCAGCGCATAACGGTTTATGGAATGCAGAAGCAGAAGCGATTTTGCTTAAGCATTTTAAAGTGTAACACAAAGCACCCGCATTCTACACAGCACACACCCTGCGCGAATATAAGGTGTAATACCCAATAGCCCACTCAAAAATTATCAAATTCACGACAGCAAAAAACGGCAGCAAAAAAAATGAAAGCGCCTTGTGCATACAAAACATACACAAGGCGCCTGCATCTTTTTAGTTAACGAACTTTAGCGAGCGAACACCTTAGCCTACCGCAGGTGCGGGTTATACTATGCCATGCTCACCTGGCTTCTCATACTCTTCCTCTTCTTTTGGTGTATAATCTTCAGTATTTCCAAATGCCAATAATATAGCAGAAGAAACATATACAGAAGAAAAAGTACCCACCACCACACCAATAAGCATGGTCAAAGCAAAGTCATTAATAACTCCACCACCAAGAATAAAGAGCGACAAAGCCGCCGCAAAGGTAGTACCGCTAGTAAGCACAGTACGGCTTAAAGTTTGGTTTACACTGCCATTAATAATGGCGCCCATATCTGCTCCGTCCATTTTACGCAAATTTTCGCGCACGCGGTCGTATACAATAATGGTGTCATTTAAAGAATAACCAATAAGAGTGAGCAAGGCCGCCACCACATTCAAGTCCAGCTCGCGCCCCAAAAGGCTTAATAGCCCCACGGTAATAAGCACGTCGTGCAAAAGCCCAACCACAGCCCCAAGGGCAAAATTTAAATGTAATTTCCAGCAAGTAAGCACAGTTAAGCCCAAGGCCGCCAGCACAAGCCACCCCATGCTAAGTTCGGTAAAGCCCATAACATACATGCCGCCCCAAAGCACCACAGCCATAAGAGCTGCTGCCAACCAGCGCTGTTCAAAGCGCCCAGAAATATACACAGCTATGAGCAAAGTGGCATAATACATAGCCTCAAGAGCTTTATTAGTAAGGTCTGCCCCCACCTTAGGACCCACTTGCTCCAGCCTTTCAATGGTAAAATTATTGTCGGGAAAAGCTTTTTTAAGCGTTTTTTCCACTTGTTCGCGCAATTCTACAGCATTGGCGTCCACCACAGAAAAACGCAATAAATAATCACGCCCATCATTGCCAAAACGTTGGGTGGAAAGACCGGGAAGCTCCGGCACATCTAAGCTATTTTTTAAGACATTATCTTCGATGGCTTGGTCAAATTTCACCTGCACAATAACGCCGCCGGCAAAGTCAATGCCAAGCTTTGGCCCGCCTGTAAAAATCATGTGCCCAATGCCTGCCAGTATAAAAACTATAGACACAATATAGGCTATTTGGCGCTTGCCTACAAAATCTATATTGGTATTTTCTTTTATCAGTGTAAAACCCAC